>JBNMLT010000050.1:0-7762 GCA_050874965.1 Alphaproteobacteria bacterium | reverse complement strand
GACCACAACCGGCAAATTCCACCAACGCTTTAGCTTTTGCCATTGCGTCTTCAAAATCTTTGGCCTTATACATAGCCAAAACCGGAGAAAGTTTTTCATAAGAGAATGGCTCTTCCGTTCCGATTTTAGAAACTTCACCGATAATAACCTTAGTATTTTCCGGAACTTTCACGCCGGCCATTTCGGCAATTTTCGCCGCCGGTTGACCAACGATATCGGCGTTAATACGGCCGTCTTTCAAAATCGTGGCAGCCACTTTTTCACGCTCTTTGGCATTTAAAATATAAGCACCGCGCTTTACAAATTCTTCTTTTACTTCATCATAAACGGCTTCGCAAACCACAACCGATTGTTCGGAAGCGCAAATCATGCCGTTATCAAAAGTTTTAGACATCAAAACCGAGCTAACCGCCATTTGAATGTCGGCTGTTTCATCCATCACTGCCGGAGTGTTCCCCGGTCCAACGCCCAGTGCCGGAGTTCCGGAAGAATATGCGGATTTAACCATTCCCGGACCACCGGTCGCCAAAATCAAATCAGCTTGTTGCATCAAATATTGCGTACGCGGCAAACTTGGTTCATCAATCCAAGCGATAATATCTTCCGGTGCGCCGGCTTTAACCGCTTCTTCCAAAACCATTTTTGCGGTTTCAATCGTGCATTTTTTAGCGCGAGGATGCGGTGAAAAGATTATACCATTACGAGTTTTGAGGGCTATCAAGGATTTGAAAATAACGGTAGAAGTCGGATTTGTGGTTGGAATAACGCCGGCAATCACCCCGATTGGTTCGGCAAACTTAATCAATCCGTTTTCTTTATCTTCTTCAATAATTCCGCAAGTTTTGGTGTCTTTATATTTGTTATAAATATATTCAGAAGCAAAGTGATTTTTTATCACCTTGTCTTCAGCCACGCCCATTCCGGTTTCTTCCACAGCCATTTTGGCCAAAGGAATACGCATTGAGCTGGCTTTTAACGCCACACGGCGAAAAATTTCATCTACTTGCTCTTGGGTAAAAGTTGCAAATTTCTTTTGAGCGGCACTGACTTTTTTAATCAAACCGCCGATATATTCTTGTTCTTTTTGTTCATCAACATTCAAATTTTTATCCATAATGTCCTCCTGTTAATTCGCCTATATTGTATTAGATAAATCATAAAAAAGAAGTAAATTTTAGCATTAGCGGCTTCACTTTTTATTACCAATTATAACGTTCCTCTTGAAAACTATTGTTTTTAGCATATATTATAATGCGTAAAATTCATTTTGAGGAGATAAAATATGAAACATACAATTTTAACTTTGCTGGCCATCGGCGGCATAGCCCTGTTCAGCCATAACGTTATGGCCACAAACGCGGCTCATACCAACAATAAGCCCGTCAGCAAAATTTCTGATGTCAAAGCCATGCCCGATGATACCGAAGTTGTGATTCAAGGTGTGATTGTGCAAAATTTGGGTGATGAAAATTATCTGGTCAAAGATGACAGTGGTACGGTAAGCATTGAAATTGACGAAGATTTGGTGCAAGGCAACACCATCACTCCGGAAGCCGAAGTTTTGATTACCGCCACCGTGGACCAAGAAGACAATGTCACATCATTAGAAGCGGAAGAAATCCAATTTATGCCGGCAAAGGCAACAACCGCTGAAACACCGGCGAATAAAGCCGCAAATTAAAACAAAGTTCTTCTAAATATTAAGCCGTCGGTAACCTGACGGCTTTAACTTATTTATAAATCATTATCAAATAAAATTTGTACCGATTTGCATATAACAAACCGGTACTTGTTTTTTTGACACTGAAATAATGAAATTAGTGTGTATTAATTTTTTTATCCAATTCTTCCAGCATATCAATATATGACGATATAAGCGACAAGCCATATTCCCAAAAATCCGGACTATTGGGATTCAATCCAAACGGCGCTAAAATTTTATCATAATCTTCCAACGCTGTTTTAGACAACATATCCAAATACTTGTCAGCAAAATTTTCTACTTTCCCCGATTGACTAACCTGATAAAGCGAATTTACAAAACAATCGGCAAATGAATAAGCATAAACATAAAACGGCAAAAAGAAAAAGTGTCCGACCATTGACCAAATATGCTTGCTATCATCCGTTACTTTAACATAATCGCCCAAGCTGTCCCGCATTTCTTCCAACCAAATTTGGCATAGTCTTTCCTCGGAGACTTCACCATTTTTACGCTCAGCGTGCGCCCGTGTCTCAAAAAAATGAAAAGCAATCTGGCGAATAGCCGTGTTAATCATATCACCAACTTTCGAGGCAATTAAGCAAAGCTTTGCCTTGTCATCCTTCAAATTGCGCAACATGGATTGAAACACCATCATTTCACCAAAAACAGAGGCGACTTCTTCTGAAGTCATACGCGAATGTTCGTTCAATTCGCCATTTTTCAAACGCAGTTGATGATGGCAACCATGTCCCAATTCGTGGGCTAAAGTTAAAACATCGTTTTGTTTGCCAACAAAATTCAGCATCAAATACGGATGCTCCACATTAATCGGACCGCTGCAAAAAGCCCCGCTTCTTTTACCATCCCTTGGCGGAACGTCTATCCAGTTGTGCGTAAAGAAATCTTTTGCAATGTCATACAATTTTGGAGAAAATTCTTTATAGGCATTCAAAACTATTTGCACCGCCTCGTCCCAACTATATGTCACATCATCGGCAAAAGGCAACGGAGCGTTTCTATCCCAATAAGCAATTTTTTCTACCCCCAGCCATTTTGCTTTTAATTTGTAAAAACGTTCGGAAATATCTTTATAATGCTTTTTAACAGTCTGCGCCAAAACCTCTACGGTTTCATCTCGAACATCTTCACTCAAATTACGCGAAGAAACTGGAGATTTAAAACCGCGTTTTTCATCTTCTATGGCTTTATCTTTCATCACCATGTTATAAATAAAAGTCATCAGATGACCATTTTCTTTTAACACGCGATTGAGTTCTTTGCCGGCTTTTTCTCGCACAAGCGGATTTTTATCCAACATCAGTTTAGACAATTCGGCATCGTTATATTTTTTACCATCCACCGTGTAAACCAGACGCGAGGAAGTTTCTTCATACAAACGAACCCATGCTTCGGAAGACGTCAAAGATTTTTCCACTAAAATTTCCTCAACCGGTTCAGAAAGTTCGTAGTCCTTGAATTTGCGCACGCGTTTAATCCAATATTTATAAAATGCAACATCTTTGTTTTGCAACCATTCTTCAATTTTAGCATCCGGCAAAGCGTTAAATTCTAATGAAAAAAATATTGCCGGCTTGCAGTAATCCGTCAATTTTTCCTGAATATCTTGATAAAACGCCACAGCTTGCATATTTTTCATTTGTGTAACCATGTTTAAATATGCAAAACCGCCCAACCGACTGGCAATAATAGAGCGTTGTTCAATATCTCTGACAGCTTCCAGAAATTCTGCGGAAGATAATGTTGCCAACTTGCCTTTATAACGCTGAGCAAACTGCTCTGTTTCATGCTTATATTTTTCCAAATCTTCTAAAATTTTGGGGTCATTAATATTTTGATAATAGTCACTCAAATCCCATGCCGGCATTTTACTTGTCATTTTTATCTCCTTTATTCGTATTATTTTGTCCTGTTAAAGCGGAAGCGTCCCCCTCTTTTTCCTGCGTATTTTTCTCGTTCTCTGCTGAAAAATCCTCCATAAAAGCCTCGTCATCTATATTTGCGCTTTCTTGAAGTTTTTCCTTTAACTCAGGTTGAATGTATCGGCTGTCTTCTTTAGAATTATCATCTTCCGGCGAAGACATCAAAACTTTATCGTTCAGTTTCAGTTTTCTTTGTTTGGCCAACTCAAGTTCTTTTTGTTTTTCTTCAACAAAACGACGTTGTGCCTCCAAATTTTGCATATCTTCCAAAACAACGCCGACATACGGATTTTCCGCATCCGTCTCGGCCTCGGCTTTCGGCGTGAAAAGATAGTTACTCCATGGCGCCGCCTGCTCTCCTTTCAGCCAGTTTTTTCCGCCTTTGAATATAATGGCAAAATTACACTTTGTATCATCCCAAATTCCGCTTAGCAAACAACTTATCTGACCTCGTTCGCAAGATGAAGTATGCAAAACAAATTTTTCGGTGCATGGAATAAAACCACGTTTTTCAGCATCATTTTTAGGAGAGATAAACAAAGCTGTCACTAACCAAAAAACAAAAAAGACCAACACGCTCAAAACGCTGTAATACAGCCATTTAAAGAAATGTTCCATCATTTATTCTTTCGACAGAATTCTTCCAATAATTTCAATTCTTCTAAAGTATTGGCTCCGGCAACTTCTTCCGCATCCACAGAAAAAGCAGTGCATTTTAATCCCATTCTTTTAGCTACCGCAACGGCATCTGTTAAATAAAATTCACCGGAAGCGTTTTTATTGCCAATTTTAGAAAGAATAGAAAATAAATGTTTTCCATCAAAAGACATAAACCCTGAATTGCAAAAATCAATCTGTCTTTCTTCTTCTGTTGCATCTTTATATTCAACAATTCTATCCAATTCATTGTCGTTCATTATCAAACGCCCGTATCTTGCCGGATCTTTAGGATGAAAACCCAGCACGACAACTGAATAGCCGTCTTCAACTTTTTCAATAGCGCGTTCAAACGTCCGGCGGGAAATTAACGGGGTATCACCAAACACAACCAACACAGTCCCGTCAAAATCTTTTAAAAATTTTTGAGCGCAACTGACGGCATGACCTGTTCCAAGCTGTAATTCCTGAACACACGTCGGATAAGGAGCGACCTCTTTTGCCACATCCTGACCTTCTGGAGAAATAACCGTAATAATTTCATCCACCGGAATACTGCTCAAGGTATCAACAATATGCCTAATCATAGATTTTCCGCAAACCGGCATCAACACTTTTGGTTTATCCGATTGCATACGGGTGCCTTTTCCCGCGCCTAATATAACGGCAGCAACTTTTTGTTTCATAAGAGTCTCCTTATAACTTTTTTAATCTTTATCTTTTATAATACTAACCAAAAGTAATTTATTTGTAAACATAAAGGACAGCCTTATGAAAAAAATTTTTCTAACATGTTCATTTTTAACATTGTGCGGTTTAATCTATTCATCTTATGCTGAAGTCATACCTTTGGCGGGCTTGCCTGATTATGAAGCGCAACAGGCAAAAAACAGATCCACACCCAAAAATCCTTTAGAATTACCACCGGGAATGCCTGATCCCAATGACGAAGAAGCTGTTCGAAGTTTTTTTAAGAAAAGATTTGAAGAAGCTGCCCGCACTGAAATAAGCGATGACATAGATTGGAGTAAACCGTCCTCCTCAAGTGTTGTACCGCCGCCGGAATATTATGAACAGCAAAAAGAAGCCAAAAAAAGCACTTTTGAAAAAATATATGAAGAAACCTTAAGAGCCATTCATAAAAACGATTCTCCCACGGCGACAGATGAACAATCTGCTCAACCGGATGAAACAGAACAAGCAGCGGCAAAATCTGCGACGCGTTTTTTTGTGAAAGCCCCTATTGACCAACCACAAGCGCAACCAGAAGAAAAGATTCCGACTGTTAGTGTCACTCTTCCGGGTGGACGTAAAATTTTGGCGCCGGCGCTGGAACATATTCCTTATTTTTTGAGCTATATCGACATTCAATCTAATGGTTACATTAAAGTTGAAGACACCATAACGATTGTTGCCAACGGTAAAAAATTTGCCTATGGCCTTAACCGTATTTTTCCTAAATATTCTTACTATCAAGGAAAAAGAGGACACCGATCCGAAATTATTTTAGAAAGTGTCACGGTTAATAACACCAAAGTTCCTTATATCACCGAAGAAGCCGGCGCTAATATTTTGTTAAAACCCAAATACAATCAGCCCTTGGAACCTGGCGTATACACCTATAAATTCAAGTATCTTATCAGCAATAAACTGCAACAAACCGATAATTTGATATTTATGGATTGGAATTTAACCGGATACCCTATAAATGCATTTATCACCTCGGCAAACGCAATTGTGACTCTACCAAGCGGACACGCCTTTAAAGATGCGCAAGTTATCATAGGGCGTGGCAATAATGTTTCAAATCAACGAACCAATCGTTTTAATCTTGATAAAAATGTTGTAGCTTTTTCAAATAACACGCCAATGCTTAATGGCGAAGAAATGAATATTATCGCGGTTATGAATAAAAGCACTTTTATTAAAGATTATGATAAAAACTTAACAACTTTTTTATCTGACTGGGGAAATATTTTATACGCTGCTTTAGGTTTTATCACTATTTTTGTATCCTTTCTATTTTCACTCAAAAGTCTGAAAAAAGATCAAGGACGAAAATATTCTCCATCTTTTAATGGTAGCCTTATGCGTAGTATTTTAATCGGAAAATTTGACAGACTGGCTTATGTTTCCCAGATTTTAGATTTATATCGCAAAAATGCTTTGGATATGATTTGTGAAAACAACCGTCTCTATTTAGTTGCCAAAAATATAAAAAATAAAAAGCTGTCAAATATGGAGAAAAAAGCCTTAAAATATTTATTTTCCGGAAAAAATACTCAAGTAGAAATCAATGTAAAGAATAATCTAAAATTTAAAAAATCGCGCAACATTTTTGAAAAAAATGTAAACAAGCAAATCAAAAAATTTAGACTTATGCAAAACATTAATTACACACTATTCAGCATTGCCATGCTGCTGGTAACAGAATTTTTTATTGCCCAAATAAACACAAATTTAGCCCAAAGTTTAACCATTATGGTTTCTTGTAGCTTATTGTTTGCATTTTATATTTGGGTGTTAAGGCATAAATTCAAGATATTACTCATCGGCTTATTGTTCAAATTATTTGCCTTTGCGGCAATAGCGTTAATTTGGCTGTTTTGCAGTGTTTACACTGGAGGAATCACCGCCGCTTTAATTATAGCCATGATTGTGGTCATCTTTGAATTTTCACGCATATTCAACGAACACAACAATTTTACCAATGACGCCAAAATAGCCATCGGTAATTTCAGAGAATATTTAATAGCGCGAGCCGATGCCATAAATTTGAGTCGAGATTTTATAAACCAACAATCAAATGTGTTTGCTCTTGGTATTTCTGAATATTATCCATGCAATGTTTCTAACAAAAACTATTACCGATTGGATATTGCCGAAAGCATAAAGCAAAACTTAATTGGTATTTTATAATAATAAACTTGACAAAAAAATACAGTCGTTTAAAATACGACTGTATTTTTTATTATTGTTTCACCAAAATTTTATCATTATGTTTGCAAAATTATTTAGAAGAAATGATGTTAAAATCATTGAAAATGGCAATCACCAAAAGATTATGAAACTTTTAAAAAGCCACAGTCATTCTCTTTCTGAAAAAGCGCAATTAGCCTTAATTCAAAGAGGAGAACCTCAAGAAATAAAGCAATTGCTCCTTTTAAGAACCATTCTCTGTGACGCCGCGCAAATCGCCTTAATTCAAAAAAAACGAGATGAAGACATTCAAGCTTTGTTGTCGTATCATTCAGAACTATGCGAAAAAGCGCAAAATCTTATTGTTCAAAGAAAAAAAGCTGATGAAATTTTAAATTTGATACTTTTCAATAGAATTTCAAAAAGTATTGTAGATAAAATTATTGAGATAAGCACAGAAAAAGTGCTGCTTGCGCTTATTCATAATGTTTTTGCCTTTTCGCCAAAAAATGTGTCACAAATTATAGACAAAGGGTATCAT
>JBNMLT010000049.1:0-7812 GCA_050874965.1 Alphaproteobacteria bacterium | reverse complement strand
GAAATAACACCCATTTCGCGCAACATTTCATTGGCGTTTTTAGCGTCTATGCCAAAAGATTCCAAGCGTTGGGCGGCATTTGCATCATTGTTCCAAGAAGCGGAAACTTCAGAAACACTAGCATGAGCATCCGTTTCAACAGAATGATCCGAAACCCCATTGCCTCCCTCGGTTTTTTCCCCATGACCAAAAGGCAAACCATGAATATACTCTGACGCGGCAGCAGCGGTTAAACCTATTGCGGCACCAGAAACAGCAGCAACAAACGCAGCTTTAGGATTAGATTTTCGCGCCAGTTCGGCATATCCATAAGCTTTGTCCATTTTTTCCGCGTCCATTTGCTGCGCGTAAGCACCCATTTTTTCCATAAACTGCTCTTTATTTTCGCATTTTTCCAGCTGTTTTGCTAATTCTCCAGCATTTGGAATGCCATTTTCTTCCAGCATTTTTGTCAAACTTTTTCGAGCATATTTTTGATTCGATTTTTCAGACAAGAATTTCACAGCGCCGATACCTAAAGATGAAGCCATTGTCGCAGCTCGGCGTGGTGAAGATAAAATTTTATTAAATCCAGCCTTCACGGCTCCGCCTAAAGTATCTACATGCTGTGCGGCACCAGCGGCGGCCTCGGCAACATGTCCGCCTGTGTGTCCCATAGCTTTGCCCACCATGCCAAAATCCATATTTTCAAAACCACCACCCAATGTAAAGTAACCGGAAATTGCCGTAGCGGCAACCTGACCGGCCAAAGTCAATGCTTCGGCGCGATTTTCACGTTTTCCTAAGTATTTGATAAAATCTTTGAAATTTCCGCCTTCTTTTTCTTGATAACGTTTATAAGAATTTCTAATTGCCTTGGCGGTTTTCAACGCAGAATACGCTGTTAATCCGACAGGACCCAACGCAGCGCTGATAACTGCTGTTTTAGCCGCATTTAAGCCAATTGTCTTGGCCATATTCAATCCTTTGTACAATTTAGGATGTTTAGCGGCAAAATTATTGTTCATTTTAGAAATTTGAGCCGGAATTGATGGCGCATTACTCAAACGAGCTTTGCGAGATTCCAAAGTTACCTGCCGATTAATTGTTGTCGCATTTGCCAATTCAACGGCATTTTTCAAAAATTGTTTATTTTCATATGGACCATTAAAATCTGGAAATTTAGCCACATGCTGCGCCAAATGCTTTTCAAATTGCTCTTTTTGCGCTTGTTCTTCAGCCGACAGCGCCAAACCTGCTGAAGAACGTCGCATTATGTCATTTATTTTTTGCTGATCTATTTGATTATTTTCACAAAACTCTGCCAAGGCCTGTTGTTTTAAATATTCCGCATTAACCAACGCCTTATATTCGCCAACATTTTCAGCTAAAGTTTTGCCATATTCTTCCACACCATTTTCATCCGGAGCTTTACCACTTAATTTATATGCTGTGGTTCTTAGCAAACCGCCAATCATCTCCTTTTGTTCTTCAGGCGTCAGATTTTGGCTGATAGATTGGAGTTCAGACACATATGAAGCAATATCCACCTGCTGAGCCACATTTGTCCATTGTTGAGCGTTTTGGGCATATTCTTCTGCCGAAAGATTGAAACCTTCCAGTCCGTTTTCCTGATCATAAGTTTTTAATTGAGCGGCAACTTGTTCTTTCAGATGATCATATTTAGCCTTTGTTTTTTCATCTAAATCCGCCCCATTAGCAATATCTAAATAATCTTGCAACGCCACGGCATTTTCGGAATCAACGCTATTGGCATCAACTTTTGCCAAGACGGACATGGCTTGTTTTTCAATTTCAGCCATCTGTTGCTTTTCTTCTTCTGTCAGCTCTTTTTTATTTTTTAAATTCTGATATGTTTTGAGAACGTCATACGAAGGTTGATTAATAAAATCAATATCTTGACGAAATTGCGGAGAAACAAATTGAGATTGTCTATTGGAATTTTCTTGCTCTTGCAACGCTTTGGCTTGCTGCTCTTTTGCTTTTTTCAAAACAACCTCAGCCATAGTGTTATTTCCATAACTCTGCGCAAATGCAATAATTTTATCCAAGTTATCAGGATCAAAATCCATTGAAGTGTTTGCCATTTCATTCAATTGCGCCAAAACGGTCTGTTTATACTCGTCCGACATAGGAACGTTTGTTTGTTCCTTTTCAAGAATATCAGCTAATTTTGCATATAATTCTTCATTATTCTGAGTTTCTTCAACCATTTTTATCTCCACAATTAAATCAATTTTTATCAGTATAACTAATTTTTTTAACTTTTGCAATAAAAATGACAAAAATTTTTTTTGTACATTTTAAAAATAATCAGAGGGTTATTTATTTTTTTAGCTATACATTTTCTTTGGTTATGATATAACATCTGTGTTTAAGATATGTTAATGAAAGACAAAAAAATGGAATTAAAAAAGAAGTGGGGAATCTTTTTATTGTTAAATCTAATGCTTTGGAGCATCATTCCTTTATTGAGATTAAGCCTGCCCATGGACACGCAAGAAGCCATCGTTTGGGGCAAATATAGTTTTTTGGGCACGACCAAACATCCCCCCTTTTCCGGTATTATAGCTTACTATTTTTATTTATTATTCAATCATGCCGACGGAGCCATGTATTTGCTCAGTCAACTGTTTGTTCTTTTGGGATTATTTTATACCTATAAGTTGGCTTGCTTATTTTTAGACAAACAAACAGCTATTCTGGCATCCTGCCTGCAATTAGGCATAATTTATTACAATTTTTCAAGTGTTGAATTTAACGTCAATGCCATTTCTATTGCCCTGTGGCCCATGTGTTCCTACTATTTTTGGCTATCCTATCAAGATAATAAATTGAAAAACTGGATAATCTTTGGCATTTTATGCGGCATAAACTTATTAAATAAATACACAGGCGCTCTTTTGTTGTTTTCTTTTGTCATTTTTATTTTATCCGGAAAAGAAACAATCAAGATTTTGGTTAACTATAAGTCATATTTATCTGTTTTATGCGCATTTTTGATTATTTTTCCGCATATTTGGTGGCTTGCTGAACATAATTTTGAAATGCTCAATTACATTTTAATGCGCAATACAAACGCCCACATGATGACTTCTGAATGGAGACACATAATCTATCCGCTAAAATTTGCCGGCGCTCAAATCTTATTTTCTGCAGCCACCTTATTAAGCTATTTTATATTTTATAGACTGTCTCCCAAAGACTCCTCGCAGAAACAGTCTACTGAAAAAAAGCGCTTTTTGATTATTTGTGGTTTTATACCATTTGCCGTGTTTCTTTTTATTAGTTTGATTGCCGGCTCTCCGCTTAAAAGCATGTGGGGATTTCCATGTCTGTTTTTGGTTGGAATTTCTCTTTTTTACTTTTGGCCTGTCAAAATCAATAATGAAAAAGCATCTTCCCTGCTGTCCGTGATGTTTGGGTGGAGCGCTTTGTTTGCCTGCGTTTATGGTATTCAATGCCTTACCACAACCAGTATGAGATTTAGAACAGACTGTCCGGCTCTTGTGCAAATTTTAGAACAAAAATGGGACGATTACACCGGCTCTAAAAAACTGGAATATGTTGGTTCCGATGTTTGGTTTTCAAACATGTTTTCTCTTTATGCCAAACACGAAGTAAAACCAATGATATGGCTTAGTCCAGATAACAATCCATGGTTTGACGTTTCTGATTTTGAAGAAAAAGGAGCTTTAGTCATCACATCTAATTATTCAGAGTACATGACATACAAAAATAAATTCGGAGACAAAATAACTGATCCGCAATCCGTTAAAATAGCTTATACCAGCCTATCAGGACGCATAAAAGAAAGAAATTTATTTTATGGTTTTTACCAAGCGAAGGAGATAAAAAATCATGTCCAATAAACTTATCAGTATTGTTATATCCGCTTATAATGAACAAGACAATGTTTCAGAACTGTATAAAGCCTTACAAAACAGCTTAAAAAATGTCAAAAATGTAGATTTTGAATTTTTATATGTGGACGATGGCAGTTCTGATAAAACATATGAAAACTGTCTAAAGTTGCAAAAAAAAGACAATCGAGTAAAAATTGTTCAACTCAAAAGAAATTTTGGACACGAAATAGCCATGACCGCCGGCATGGATTATGCCAAGGGAGATGCGGTTATCTTTATGGATTCTGATCTCCAACACCCACCAGTTTATATTCCGAAAATGATTGAATTATGGCAACAGGGGAAAGAAATTGTTTTGACAAAAAGGCTTGATAATAAAGCAACTTCCAAATTTTATAAATTTTGCGCTCAAACATTTTATTTTATTTTGAACAAACTGTCCGACACGCAAATTATGGAAAGCGCACCTGATTTTAGATTGATTGACCGAAAATATGTTGACTTTTTAAAAGGTTTTAATGAGCAAGATCGCTTATTTCGAGGCTTATTAAGTTGGATTATGCCTCATGATCACGTGGCTATTATAGATTTTGTGGCACCGGAACGATTTAGCGGCGAATCAAAATACAACTTTATCAAATCTCTTCATTTAGCCATTAACAGTATTGTGCAATTTTCTGTTTTGCCTTTACGTTTAGCCATTTATTTAGGGTTAGTCGCAGCTTTTTGCGCATTTTTACTTGGCGTTTATGTGTTTATTGAACATTTCTTCATGCACACGCCAACTCCTGGATACGCCACCATTATGATAACTGTTGTCTTTTTGGGCTCGGTGCAATTAATTTGCCTTGGCATTATTGGTGAATACATTGGTAAAATTCACATGGAAGTAAAAAAACGCCCGTTATATGTGGCTGATTTTATAGAAAAAGAGAAAAAAGATGGCTCTAAAAAAGATATTTAACGCTGATGATTTCGGCATTAGCAAAGGCGTTAACGCGGCTATTGTAAAAGCCTATCAAAATGGCATTTTAAACAGCGCCAGCCTGATGATCAATCAAAAATACGCGCAAGAAGCGGTTAAGCTTGCTCAAGAAATGCCCAACTTAGAAATGGGATTACATCTCAACTTGACAAATGAAACGCCGGCTGCTCCCATTTCGAAAATTCCCCTACTTGTAAATGAACACGGAAAACTAAAAAACGGTTTTGTGAATTTATTATTGCTGTCGTTTTTAAAGCCAAATCAGTTGCGCCAACAAGCCGAAATCGAGATGCGCGCGCAAATTCTAAAATATCTGGAAACAGGCTTGACTTTACAGCATATAGATAGTCATCGCCATGTTCATATGATTCCACTACTTTTTAAAATCGCGCGAAAATTGCAGCAAGAGTTTGATATTCCGCGCATTCGTGTTATGAATGAAAATATGTTCAACACACTAAAATATAATCAGAATAAAAGCTGGATGTTTGACGGAGCTTTGATTAAATATGTTCTTTTACGCTTTTTATGCTGGTGGAACGGTTACAAATCAGAGATTTATTTTTACACGCTGCTTTACACCTGCAAAATCTCCAGCGAACAATTTCAAAATGTTAAAATTCCAACCGGATATAAAGCGGTTGAAATAATGATTCATCCAGGAATGCCTGAAATTGATAAAAATCACCCTAACGATATTTGGGATAACAATATTCTTTCACCCTATAGAACCGTAGAATTAAACACATTGTTGAACAAAAATAATAAGGATGGTATTAATGATTAAATCTGCCATAAAGCTCTATTTATGGGCCGAAAATATCTGGTTTAAGCTGCCTCAAAAATTACGATTTTTATTAGTTGGCGGTTTCAACACCGTTTTTGCATATTCCATTTTAGCTGTGCTTATTTGGTTGTTTAGCGGCGTTAATCGACGATTATTTTTGAACTATCCACCGGTTATCGTTGCTAATTTTGCCTTGTTTGTACAATATATCATAACCATCAACATTTCTTTTTTAACAATGCGTTATTATGTTTTTCAAAGCCATGGAGAATGGCAAAAAGAGTTGGCTAAAGCGTGGTCTGTATACATTTTTCTTTATATGATAAACTCTCCTATATTAAGTTTTTTGATGGTTTTTGTAGGACTGTCACCCTTGGTATCTCAAGCGCTCTACCTAACATTTTCAACCATAGCAACGTTTATTTTACATAAATATTATTCATTTCGCAAACGACCAAAAAATTAAAAAGGAGCTTGCCCATGCCTGCCATCAGTCAAATAAAGAACACGACAAATTCCAACGTTGCCACCAGCAAATATTCATCTAAAAAATTTATAAAATATTTTATTATTGCCCTTATAGCCATAGGATTATTTCGACATTTTTTTATTCTAAAAATAGAAAACATTCCTCATGAAGTTTATGAAAACACCGACAAAGACAACCAATTCTACAAACTTTTAACCGGTAATAAAAAAATTGTTTGGTTTGGGGCTGATTGTCCTGTTAGCGCCTCACGAAAAAAAAATATAGATAAAATGATTAACATTTTGAATTTAGATAAAATTTATAAACAACATGCCTTTTTGCAAAATTCTTTTTCCGTTCAGTGCAATAGCAAATACTGTGCGGATATTTTCTTTGTGGAAAACTGCGGCGATAATTTTTGCATTGTTATTCCGTCTCACCGTAAATTTATAAAAATTAAAGATGAATATAAATTACTGAAAACTTTACCAAAATTTAAAGATTGGTAAAAAAATCAACACTTGGTTTTATAACCGTTTAAATTTTCAAAGCAAAGATTATCTCATTATTCAAAGGAGATAAAAATGCGTTTTATTAAACCGATAAACCTCAATAACAAATCTTTTATTTTAGACGTACGCCTGCCTGAGGAAAGAGCGGTTGAAGAACTTGGCTTACCTCATGTCAATCAAGATTTAGAAACACTCAATCCTTTGGAATTTATCAAACAAAACAACGTCAAAAAAGATCAAACCATCAATATCTTATGTTCCTCAGGTGGCAGAGCTTCGCAAGCAGCTGAAATGTTTGAAAAAGTCGGTTTCACCAATGTGGCTGTGATTATCGGCGGTTTGGTGGAAGCAGAATATGAAGGATTGCCGATTATTCGTCATTAAAACTTGTTTTTATCGGTATTGTGTTATAATATCATTGCAAAGGAGACACCCATGCCTGATTGGAATATAGAAAATAATTATAGCGGTCTTGTTTGCGGTATTGATGAGGCCGGACGAGGTCCGTGGGCCGGACCGGTAGTCGCCGGCGCGGCCATTTTTTTAACCCGAGAAATTGCTCCGGAACTTTTAGCTCAACTGAACGATTCAAAAAAATTATCCGCCCAAAAACGAGAATACTTATACAAACTTTTGCGCCAAGAAGAGCAAAACGGACGTGTTTTGTGCGGAATTGGCGAAGCAAGTGTTAAAGAAATTGACGAACTGAATATTTTACAAGCCACTTTTTTGGCTATGCGACGTGCCGTTGAACAGCTTTCTCAAACACCGGATACAGCATTGATAGATGGCAACCGCCTACCCAAAGATTTTCCTTGTTCCACACAATGTTTTATTGGCGGAGACGGCAAATCTTATTCCATAGCGGCGGCAAGTATTTTAGCAAAAGTCTATCGAGATAATTTAATGAAAAAGATAGCTGAGCACTACCCTTTTTACGCCTTTGAAAAAAATGCCGGCTATGGCACCAAAGCGCATATTGATGGTCTAAAAAAACATGGAATATGTCCGGAACATCGGCAAAGCTATCGACCGATTAAAGAATTTCTCAAAGAAATGAAGCAATCTTAAATCTTGCATTTAAAAAGAATTTACGCTATAAAAGATTTTGTTACAGGCGTAGCTCATCAGGATAGAGCGACTTCCTCCTAAGAAGTAGGCAGGCGGTTCGAGTCCGCCCGCTTGTACCATTT
>JBNMLT010000048.1:0-7834 GCA_050874965.1 Alphaproteobacteria bacterium | reverse complement strand
TTTGTTAATTATTTCGGCACAATCGCCATTTCTAATTGTTTTATAGTATAACACTGTTTAAGCAAAAGTAAACAACGTACTTTTTTATAACGAGAAATTATCTCCCAAATATACTTTGCGAACTTCTTCGTTTGCAACAATTTCATCTGGAGTTCCTTCCATCAACACCGTGCCACCATGCAAAATATATGCCCTGTCTATAATATCCAATGTTTCGCGAACATTATGGTCGGTAATCAATACCCCCAACCCACGGTTTTTCAACTGAGACACCAAAGTTCTGATTTCTCCCACCGCAATAGGGTCTATTCCGGCAAGCGGTTCATCCAACAATATAAAGCTCGGACGACTAGCCAGCGCTCGGGCAATTTCCAACCGACGCCTTTCACCTCCAGATAGAGCCAGTGCCGGAGAATGGCGCAAATGCGCTATGGAAAATTCCGTTAACAGCTCTTCAAGCATATCTTCCCGTTGATTTTCATCATCCATAACAATTTGCAAAACAGCTTTAATATTATCTTCCACGCTCAGCGTTCTAAAAATTGAGGCTTCTTGCGGCAAATAACCAATTCCCATTCTGGCGCGCTTATACATCGGCATATTGGTTATATCTTGTCCACCGATATAAACATCACCATAATCCGGCGTAATCAGCCCTGTCACGCAATAGAAACAAGTTGTTTTTCCCGCTCCGTTTGGTCCAAGCAAACCGACGGCTTCACCTTTTTTTACATGCAGCGAAACATTTTTGAGGACGGCACGTTTTTTATATTTTTTACCAATATTGAAAATTTCCAGCTCTTCGGTTTCATTATTTTGTTTTTTTAGCATTTTCTGTTTTCCTTTTGCTGTAAAACGTACCGCTAATGCGTCCGCCTTTATTTTTGTTACCTGTTATTCGGCTTATTTGCGTGTTCAAATCTGTTTCCGCTTTATTACCGTTTATTACGTTTCCTTGCTGTTCCAAACGCACGTGCCCCAACAATTCGACTTTAGCTGTTTTAGGATTGTAAATTCCTTTATCTCCAAAGGCTTTTCCTTTGGGCGTCACAATGCGAACATTGCCGTAAGCTTCTGTTTTTTGGAGTTTATTATCCAAAGTCATCCATGCAATCATTTTGTCAGCATATAAAATATTGTCATTCTGCCGAACAATAACATTTCCTAAAGAAATACTCTTATGCTCATTTTGAAAAAAACGAGTTTCCTTATCTGCGGTTAAAGTTCCTTGCGAAGTTGTGACAACATGCTTTCCTTTTAAAATCAGAATGTTTTCATTTTTATAAAATTCAAAACTTTCCGCCTCTAAATCGCCCCAAGTTCCTTCGGCATTTATCCTTTTTGAACCAAAACCGTAATCTTTTTTAAAATCATATGAAGCTTCTTCTGTATTAATGACTGTTTTTTGTTCATCGTACGCAACAACTTTTTCAACCAAAGTTAAAATATTATCGCTTTGATTAAAAAATCCTGTTAAAGCCTTTATCCGAACAATTCCATTATCTGTTGGAATTTCTCCGCTTGGATTATTTATTTTCACATCTTTAGCTTTCGGAGAAATTTCATCCACACTATCCGCCGTAATGGTGCTTACTCTGTTTTTAGCATCTGTGGCATGATAAACTGTTTGTTCAATGTGCAATTTTTCCATTTCATTTTTGCGCGGAAGCGTTTCATCATCTCGCAAATCAATGCTTTTTTTGATATTCGGCATAACAAGCATCACGCCGAAAATAGCCGCTGCAACACAAGGAAAACCCAATTTTATAAAACGTCGCACAACCGACATTTTTGTTTTTTGCTCGGTCGAAACATTTTCAAATGGTCGTTCTCCGTCAAAATATGCATCTATTTTATGCGAATCAAACATTTATCAACTCACTCCGGCTTTTAAGCAATCGTGAATATGAATAACGCCGATTGGTTTTTTATCCTGAACGACAAACAAATTAGTTATTCCACGTCCCGTGTTGTTCATAACATTAACCGCTTCGGCTATTAAAGCATCAGGAGAGATGGTTTTAGGATTTTTAGTCATAACTTTAGAAACTTTTTCCGTAATCAAATCCGGCGACATCCAGCGGCGCAAATCACCATCTGTTATGATGCCGGATAAATTGCCTTGTTCATCGACAATACCGACGCAACCCAACATTTTTTCGGACATTGTCATCAGCGCGTCTTGCATAATTGCGGTATCTTTAATAAGAGGCATTTCATCCCCTGTGTGCATAATATCTGAAACATGCCGCAAAATCGCCCCAAGCTTTCCCCCCGGATGGCGCAAGCGAAAATCGGCTTCTGTAAAGCCTTTGCGCACCATTAAATCAGCAGCTAAAATGTCCCCCATAACCAAAGTGGCCGTAGTTGAAGACATTGGTGCCAATCCCAAAGGGCAAGCCTCGCGGTTGGCTGGAAGTTTTAAAATTAAATCACTATTCTTAGCTAAAGAACTTTCCGGATTTTTGGTAATTGCGATCAATGGAACAGCAAAACGGCGGCAATAGACTAAAATATCTGATAGTTCTTTTGATTCTCCGCTGTTTGATATGGCAACAACGCTGTCATCGGCTGTTATCATTCCCAAATCACCATGACTGGCTTCCCCTGGGTGAAGAAAAAAAGACGGTGTACCGGTTGAAGCCAAAGTTGCGGCAATCTTTCGTCCGATATGACCGGACTTTCCCATGCCGGTGATAATTACGCGTCCTTTGGTTTTTTGCAAAATATCAACCGCTGCCGTTAAGGTGTCATCCAATTCGTTTTCCATGCTTTTTAAGGCTTCAACTTCTCTGTCAATGGTTTGTTTTGCCACTTCAATATCTTTATTTTCTGACACTTTTATCTCCTTTTCAATGCACTTTTTTATTTGATAATAAAATGTTTAGCGCCAACTTCAAGTTTTTTTAGACAATGTTACCCAATTTAAGCTTTTTGCACCCAAGCGCCACGCTCATCCTGCTGCCAATAAAAAACATCCAGACCAGCGTTTTTATATTCTTTCCACAATCGACGTGCTTGTAATAGCGCCTCATTTGATTTTCCATCAAAAATGTTAAAAACACGTTCAAAATTATTTAATGAAGAAACGTCTTCTTCGGCGCCATTTACTAAAAATAAAAAAACAGCTTTATTCGGATTGTCGGAATCGGATGAAAGCCAAATCGGTTGCTGTTCAGCAAAACCATCTTTTTTACTACCATGCGGTAAAAAACTTTCATCATTAAACGCCCAAAGCAAAGCATTTAAATACTCCACTTTATCTTCCGCACCAACTTTAACTTTTATACGTTTATTCAAACTATAGGCTTTTTGCAATAATTTGGGCAAAACCTCTTCTAAATTTTTTTGCTGCAGATGATAAAAGTCGACTCGTGTCATAATGAATTCTCCGGCTGTAAAAATACATTATAAGCGCCTTCGCCGTCTTCCAGTTGCAATTTAAGTTCTTCTGTTTCCGCCTGTTTGATTTTTATTTTCAGATCTTCTGTTCCAAATAATTGCTTACCATTTACAGCTATCAGTCGATCTCCCATTTTAATGCCTTTATCTTCTGCCTGAGAGCCATTTTCAACAGATGTCACCACAAAAGCCTTAGTTTTTTCATCATAATACGCGGAAAATCCTAGCATTTCAAAGAATAAAGCTTTGCTTATTTTGTACTTATCCAACCCCAATTCTTCAAAGCTTTTCATTTTTTTAGTCTTATCATTTTTTTCATTAGCGTCTTCATCAGGCGCCGTGGCTATAACAATTTCTTTATGCAGTTCTTGATTATCACGACCGATTACAATTGGTATAACTGTTTTAGGCGATAATTTAGCGACTTCCAAAGAAAATAAGCGTGGATTTTTCAAAGAAACATCACCCAATGAAAGAATTTTATCTCCAACTTTTAAGCCAGCTTTAGCCGCCGGAGAATTTTCCGCCATGGAAGAAATAATCAGCACTTTATCAGTTTTTTCGCCTTTGGTTCGCGCTTTCTGCACGCCGACGCCCAACCAACCGCGAATAACTTTACCATTTTTTTTCAACTGTTCCACAACCCAAGCCACCATATTTGCCGGTGTTGCAAAACCCACGCCGGCGTTTTTACCGTCTTCCGAAAAAATAGCCGTGCTCATGCCGATAATTTTACCATCCATATTAAACAACGGACCTCCGGAATTTCCTTGATTGATTGCGGCATCCGTTTGCAAAAAATTATCATAAGATCCTTTGTCTATATCCCTTTCCTTGGCCGATATAATTCCCAATGACACGCTGTTTCCCAAACCAAACGGATTACCAATGGCAAAAACTTTATTTCCAACCCGAATTTCATCAGAATTACCAAAATGTCCGACTTCTAGATTAAGCGGATTTTTAACTTTTAACAACGCAACATCTGTTTTTTCATCCATTCCAATCAATTTTGCAGCAAAAATTTCACCATCAGGAGTCTGCACGGCGATTTTTTTGGCATTTTCCATGACATGCGCGTTTGTTACAACATAGCCATCAGCGCTGATAATAATTCCCGCCCCCAAAGCCTGTTCACTATCACTGATATCAACAGCGATGCTCACCACAGACGGGTTAACCTCTTCTATCACATCCTCTAAAGGACGTTGCTCGGCTTTGGCAGAAAAAGCGCCAATAAAACACATCATCAATCCGGCAAAAATTTTTTGCATGTTTTTACTTTCTTAAAGTTGCGTTAAAATATTTGAAAAATTGCGAATCCGGAGACAAAACCAAAGAAGTTTCGTTATCTCCCAAAGATTTACGATAAGCCTCAAGGCTGCGGTAAAATTCATAAAATTCAACATCTTGACCAACAGTTTTATTCCAAATAGCCACAGATTCTTTATCTCCCTCACCACGTAGAATTTGCGCTTGTTTTTCCGCTTCTGCCACAATAATGGAAGCTTCTTTGTCCGCCGTCGCGCGTATATTTTGGGCTTTTTGTTGACCTTTGGCACGAAATTCCTTAGCATCTCTTTGACGTTCGGTTTTCATTCGCTCATTAATGGCTTGCATCACCTCTATCGGCAAATCGGCGCGACGAATCCGCACATCCGCAACGCTCACGCCAATAGCTTCAGCGTCTTTTTTTACTGTTTTACTAATATCCGCCATAATTTGCGTGCGCTGTTGGGATAACAATTCTGTTAAAGTCACACGTCCCAAAACTTTACGCAAAGAAGAATTAACGATTTCCTCCAATTTACTGCGCGCTTGGGTTTCGGTTTTCACGGTTTTATAAAATTTTAACGGATCAACAATTTGATAACGGGTAAAGCTATCCACATCCAAGCGTTTTTTATCATTCAACACAACTTCCTGCGCCGGAGGATCCAAATTGAGCAACCGCGTGTCATAAAACACAACATTTTGAATCAATGGAATTTTAAATTTCAAGCCAGCTTCTTTAACCCAGCGAACAGGTTCGCCAAATTGTAAAACAATGGCTTGCTCCGGTTGATAAACCACATAAGCGGCGCTATACATCAAAACAACCACAACAGCCGCGATTGACAATAAAATTTTAGATAAAGCAGATATTTTCATTTTTTTAATCCTTTAAGCTCGGCTGTAAATTATTCAATGGTAAAATTGGCAGCAAATTGCCTTTTTGCGATGGATCGACAATAACTTTGTTTGATTTTTGCAAAACCTCTTCCAAGGCTTCCAAATACATTTTTTTCACCGTCACTTCTTTTCCGGCTTTATAAGCGGCATAAACTGAAGCGAATCTATCCGCCTCACCTTGCGCTTTGTTAACTGTTGTCGCTTTATAGGCTTCAGCAACTTGCATAATTTGCGCCGCTTTACCGCGGGCTTTGGGCAAAACTTCATTTCGATAAGCTTCCGCCTCGTTTTTGAAACGTTCCATATCCGCTTTTGCGCGTTGAACCTCATTAAACGCATCAACAACTTCTCTTGGCGGATCAGCCTTTTGTAATTTCACACGCACGATTTGGATTCCCGCGCCGAACTCGTCCAAAACACGTTGCAACTCATCTTTCGTGTCATCCTCAACTTTACCGCGGTCACCCGTGATAATAGGCTGCATCTCTGATTGTCCGACAATTTCACGTAAAACAGATTGCGCCGCAACGCTCACTGTAGCATCCGGACTGCGCATGTTAAACAAATAATCTTTCGCGTCTTTAATTTTCCACACAATTGTTAAATTTATATCAACAATATTTTCATCCCCTGTCAGCATATGACTTTCCGTAAACGCATTATTTCGATAATCACGGTTTTCAGCTGAACCTAGGTTAATGCTACGTTCTTGCGTAACGTTTACTTTTATGACGTCTTCAATCGGATATGGCAAATGATAGTGCAAGCCGGCATCTGTGGTATCCACATAGCGGCCAAAACGCAAAACCACACCCTGTTCGCTTGGTTGCACCTGATAAAAGCCGGAAGCCAACCATATTGCGGCCAACAGCATAAAAGCATATTTGAAATAGCCGCCAAAATTATCTTGTGAGCCTTGCATTTTTGCAATTTTACTAAAATCGACGATTTTATTTTTTTTAAATATTTCTCCACCCAGCGACCAAGCGTCTTCATCGCCATTATTATCCCACGGATTTATTCTTTTTGCCATTGTTTTTCCTTTTATTTTAAATAATTCTTGCCATAAGATAATCCACATATTAGATAAAAACAATTAAGGAACAATGAATATCCACATATGGAGATAATTATGACACCAGAAAATATTAAAGAAATATGCAATAAATTTTATCCTTCTGACAAAATTTCCAGTCTAAAAGAATTAGGGAATCGCCTTATTATCGAATTTAAAAATTTATCTGAGAATTCAGAGAAAACAGAAAATCTCAAAAAAATCCTCAAACAAACTTTTCCAGATAAAAAAATCTCCATTGTGTTTATTGAAGATAAAAACACCAACATTGGCGTTAATGCTATTGAAAAATGGCCATTGCCTACAATAAAAAAAATTATTGGCGTGGCTTCGGGGAAAGGCGGTGTCGGCAAATCAACAACATCTGTTAATTTGGCTTTAGCTCTGGCGCGAAAAGGGGAAAAAGTGGCCTTGGTCGACGCAGATATTTATGGTCCATCCATTCCAACAATGCTTGGTTATGAGGGACAACCTCTGCTTTCTGGTGATGGGAAAACCTTTGATCCGTTTGAAAACTATGGCATTAAATCCATTTCCATTGGTTCTTTAATTAACCGTGACACCCCAATTATTTGGCGCGGCGTCAAAATCAGCAGCGCCTTGGAACAATTGATTCGCCAAACAAACTGGGGAGAAATAGACATTATGGTTGTCGACATGCCACCGGGAACAGGTGATATTCAAATTACATTAACCCAACGAGTGAACATGGATGGAGTTGTTATTGTTTCCACACCGCAGGATATTGCCTTGATAGACGCCATAAAAGGTGTAAACATGTTCAAAAAAACCGGCACGCCTATCTTGGGCATTATTGAAAACATGAGCTATTTTATTTGTCCTTGTTGCGGCAAAAGATCAGATATTTTTGGGCACGCAGGCGCCAAGCGAACCGCAGAAAAAATGGGAGAAACTTTCTTAGGCGAAATTCCTTTGGATATGGCTATTCGGCAAAACGCCGACAAAGGCACACCGATTGTAATTTCCGAACCAAACGGTCCGTATAGTCAGGCTTATTTAGATATTGCCACAAAAATAATCCAGAGAATCGGATAAAATGATATTAAAAATAAATAAATATCTTCTTAAGAATATCTTAAGCATTGTTGTTCTATCTTTTTAATATACAATTTTTAAGAGGAAAGAAAAATGAAAAATAAGCTTAGCAAAGGTCTCTCTCTCTCT
>JBNMLT010000047.1:0-7836 GCA_050874965.1 Alphaproteobacteria bacterium | reverse complement strand
ACGAACACCTGGCAAGTCTTTTACACGGCCTCCTCTAATCAGCACCACTGAGTGTTCTTGAAGATTGTGACCTTCACCAGGGATATAGCTGATTACTTCAAAGCCATTAGTAAGACGAATACGAGCCACTTTACGCAAAGCCGAGTTTGGTTTTTTTGGGGTTGTTGTATAAACCCTTGTACAAACACCGCGTTTTTGTGGACAAGCTTTCAAAGCTGGAACTTTGTTTCTCTTCACTTTTGGTGTTCGTGATTTACGAATTAACTGATTAATTGTAGGCATCACATTTTCCTTAAAAGTTATTAAATTTACACAAAACTAACGACCAAATGTTTACACATCCGGCCTTAGCAAGGCGGATAATAACATAAAAACAAAGAGAGTCAATAATTTTTTTGACTCTCTTAAAGTGGTTTTTGTTATTCAAACATATTGCCAGATGATAAAAACAATGATAAAAATTATTCCGGCAATAATTATTGCTGTTGTAGACATTGTCTTTTCCTTTTTTATCTTTAACGCTAAATGTATTGTACATTACTTATTTTATTTTACAACTAAAATGTTGACTATGTTTAATATTAAGATTATTCTGTTGTTTAGACAGTTTAGAAATAAGGAGATTAAAAGATGTCTAATGATGATTTACCACTTTCAGAACAGTTGGAAAAGATGGGGTTTGATAAAAGCACATTCATGGTTGTTTCAAGATATGAAAGAGTTGTTGTTGGAGATTGGCAAGATGGCAAGTTTGTAGAAAATGAGTTCGCTTCTTTTGGTGATGTGCAAAAAAGATACCGTGAAGATAGTTATGAAACCAAAACAACCTGTGAAGCAAACGATGATGCCATGTTAATGAAAGGCGCCACTAAAGGTGGTATCGGTTCCAACAATGGTCTTTATTCCGCACAAATGCGAGGAGGAAACGAATTAATTATTACTGAAGATCGAGACATTTATGAAGCGTTGGAAAAAATGGGCTATAAAAAATGCATCGGCGTTCCGTTATCCAATGGCGGTGAAATAAAGGATTATGAACAGCAAAATCGCTATAACAACATGAGCGCGGCTTGCAAAATTAAAGCCGACCGTTACGGAGAAAAAGACAGAACCGCCGCGGTACAACGTGGAGACATTATCACAACCTATGATCCCAATAATGTGGACAGTATTGGCTGCTATAGAAATGTGCGTCATTATGAACAACAGCAGGACGGCGGGTTAAAACCGGTGTCCAGAGAATACGCCAGTCATAAATTACAGTTAACCTACCAATATTCTTCCAATGAACAAACCGAAATAAACAAAGGCAAACAATTGGATGGTCAAGCTATTTCTCAGATGGTCAAAGATAAAGCCAGATATTATTAATATAAGATAGGAATTTAAAATGCTCACTCTCGAACAATTAAACGCCCTTCGGGGAATAAAAACACCGGATAAACCTAAGCCGGCAACTGTTTCAACACCTGCGCAACCAACATTTCAGCAACCACAAAAAACTGTTTCAGAACCGTTAAAAGAAACTGTGGAAATTCCTGCACCTGTGGCAATTCCTTGCAAAAACTATGATGATGAACGTGGTCACTTTGCCTATATTGATGCCAATACTCAAAAAACAGAACATGTTAATTTGGATACAGGCAAAAAATATAGTCAAGATGATGTGAATCGCTTGAGTTTGTCATATGCAACACGTTATATGTCCGATGCGGAAAAGCAACTGACCTGGCAACAGGTTGTCAGCAAAGATACGGTATATGATCAATTTGGCTCTCCAATTTTTACGGAAGAGGAAATAAAAAAAGCTGTCACCAATCCTCAAACACCGACAACACCTTCCTTTGTCACACCTTCGGGAAAAGACGCTTTCGGTTTTTAAGATAGCTCTAAACGAGATAAGAAAAGCTCCAAACAAAAAGTGTGGAGCTTTTCTTATCTTACACAGTCGTCACCGTTAAAATTATAATCCGACACAACACCACCTCGAATAACAAAAGATGTTTTGCAATAATAAACGCCTTGCGCTGTTGGCAAACCATATGATGGCACACGCATCGCCGAATAGGTCATATTGTCGGCATAAGGCTCATCATCCCCCGCAATCGGTTCATTATAACTTTGAATATAGGTAGCAATAAAACTATCGGGACCAACAGAATATGTGGTGTTTGGATATCCCCATTCGCTGTACAAAGCCTCTTCGCTTTGCCCTATCCAAGCCGACAAAGCGTCTTCATAACGCGCCGCCGTCGGTTGATTGGCGCAAGAAGCCAACTCCAATAATAAAAAGGCGCCTAGTGTTTTTTTCATAGATTTCTCCTTATAAAAATCCGTGGATTATCGGTTGTCATTTTTTCAAAACGAGCCAAGTTTTCAGAACTTATGCAAACTGTAAATATATTTGTTTGCTCAGTGTTTTCAAGTTGTTGAACTTCGCTGTTTTGATATAACCAAGCCTGCAATTTTCCATCTGTCACAGATATTTCAATTTGACACTTTTTTTGACCCTGTGTTAACTTTTGGCGAATTAAATCCAAAAGTTTTTCACAGCCCTCACCGCTTATGGCTGATGTCAGCACCGAATTTGCGCTCTTTTCGGTTTTGGCTCGCCAACGAGGCAAATCTTCAGGCGGCAATAAATCGACCTTATTAAACACTTCTATATAATTGTCGGCGTTTTTAATTTCTTTTAATCCCAAATGCGCCAATACGGATAAAACATCCGCGCATTGCGTCTGATTATCTGGATTGGAAACATCTCGAACATGCAAAATTATGTCAGCGTTTAAAACTTCTTCCAGCGTGGCTCGAAAAGCCATTACCAACTCATGAGGTAAATCTGAAATAAAACCAACAGTATCAGAAAGTATCACTTCTCTTCCACCTGCCAAACTAATTTTACGCATAGTGGGATCAAGTGTGGCAAACAGCATGTCGGCGGCCACAACCCGACTATTGGCCAGATAATTAAATAAAGTTGATTTACCGGCGTTTGTGTAGCCAACCAGAGCCACTACCGGATAGGGAACTTTGCGACGCGCGTTGCGTTGAATACCGCGCGTTTGTCTAACTTTTTCCAAATCTTTTTTAATTCGAACAATTTTATCATCGATAATACGCCTATCCAACTCAATTTGCGTTTCTCCGGGACCGCCTAAAAATCCGGCACCACCACGCTGGCGTTCCAAGTGTGTCCAACTGCGCACCAAACGCGAACGTTGATACGTCAAATGCGCCAATTCAACTTGCAACGCACCTTCTCTGGTTTGTGCTCTTTCGCCAAAAATTTCTAAAATCAAAGCCGTACGGTCTATAACTTTAAGTTTTAGTTCACGTTCCAAATTACGTTGTTGAATAGGACTTAAACGCGTATCAACAATCAATAATTCAATATTTTTTTCGGCAATCAACGGCTTAAAGCGTTCTAAGAAACCTTTACTAAAATAGGTGGACGGCTTTATTTCTTTAAGCTTAAGACTTTCTTTATAAACTACATTCAAACAAATAGCCGAAGCCAAACCTTCGGCCTCGATTAAACGACTTTCAGAAGATAAACTGCTTGGCACACCAAAAACTTCCGGGCAAATCACCGCCGCGTTAAATTTTCTATTTTGCTGAATTTCTATCAAAGGCTATTCTTCGGCAATATCCACGGCCACGCTTGGCATAATAGTGGAAACAGCGTGTTTATAAACCAGCTGAGTATGCCCGTCACGGCGCAACAACAAGCTTTCTTCATCTTGCTGAGTGATAATTCCTTGTAATTTTACCCCATTAATCAAAAACACTGTTACAGCAACTTTGCCATCTTTAATATCGTTTAAAAAATCACTTTGCACTTTATTCATTTTTATTTTCCTTTTAAAGAGATTTCCTTTGTTAATCACCTTATAATTTAAGGCAAAATTTCGCGTTCGTCCACAATAATATGTCTTTTGCACATAAAAGATTAAAGTTGATAACCGCCTTTTAAGATTGCTTTTATGTTGAAAACTTTTATAATTTTTTTATTGATAATTTTTAGCGGAGATTTTTAATGCTTTACGGAATTATTGCTTTAGCGATATTACTCTGCGTCTGTGGCGGATTTTTAGGTTGGTCGGTCAATAAAAACACCAGAGCATTGGTTTTAAATGAAGAGCTTGAACGACAATTGAATGAATTAACCGCTCAAAAAAAACTATTGGATAATGAAAATTATCGACTTAATACCGAAAATACTCGATTGCAAACAATTTTGCAGGCGCAAAAACAACATATGCAAGAAAGAATCCAAGATATTGAAAATAACAAAAAAGATTTGGAATTTAAATTTCGGGATATCTCCAATGAAATTTTAAGCACGCAATCTCGACGCATAAATGAAGCGCAAAGCCAAGTGTTAAGCACTGTTCTTTTGCCTTTCCGCACTCAATTGGAATCTTTTAAAAATGAAGTAAATAAGGCCAATACTGAAAATATTAAAAATAAAACCAGTTTTGACGAACAATTCAAACAACTTATGGATTTGAACCATTCTCTTAGTCAAGACGCGCAAAATTTAACCAACGCTTTGCGTGGCAACAAAAAAATGCAAGGCGACTGGGGAGAAATTGAGCTTAACCGAATTTTGGAAGTAGCCGGATTGTCCAAAGACATTGTTTATTACACGCAAGAAAATTTCAAAAATGAAAACAATCAAAATCTTCGTCCTGATGTGGTTGTCCGCTTGCCAAACAATCGCGGTGTTATTATTGATTCCAAAGTTTCAATGAATGATTACATTACCTATGTGAATTCTGATAATGAAATTGAAAAAGCCGCAGCTTTGCAACGCCATTTGCAATGTCTTCGCAACCACATTGACGAGTTGTCTTGCAAAGACTATCAAAAACTTTTGAAAGAAGAATCTTTGGATTATGTGGTTATTTTTATACCGATTGAAAGTGCGTTTGTTGAGGCCATAAAAAAAGATGCCACACTCTATGACTATGCTTACAAAAAGAACGTGGCGTTAACCACGCCTTCTTCTTTATTGCCGATTTTGCGCACGGTTGAAAATTTATGGCAAATAGAAACCCGCAATAAAAATGTGCAAAAAATTGCCGAAGTCGGCGGTTCGCTATATGACAAGCTCGCTAACTTTGTGGATGACATGCTCAAAATTGATAGAGCCCTAGGCTCTGCGCAAAATTGTTATAAAGCCGCTATTTCAAAATTGGCCACCGGTAAAGGCAACGCCCTGTCTTTGGCCGGACGCTTAAAAGAATATGGCGCCAAAACCAACAAACAAATCAATTTTGAATCTGACGACGCTGAAATTTTAGCCATAAGCAATAACACAAAAAACCTTGATAATTCTGAAGAAAAGGCATCTTAATATGAAAAAAATTATGTTTACCGGAGGGGGCTCCGGCGGTCACGTCACTTTAAATCTCAATCTTATACCGATTTTTCAAAATAACGGCTGGGATATTGTTTATGTCGGCTCGGAAACCGGTATTGAAAAAGACCTTATCGCCAAAATTGACGGTGTGAAATATTATGAAATTAAAACAGGTAAACTCCGTCGCTATTTTTCATGGCAAAATCTCAAAGACGCTTTTAAAATTCCCGTAGGAATTTGCCAGGCCGCGGCTATTATTCATCAAGAAAAACCCGACATAATTTTTTCTAAGGGCGGGTTTGTGTCTTTTCCAGTCGTGGTTGGAGGTTTTTTGAATCGGCGCAAAATTTTTATGCATGAATCCGATTTGACGCCAGGACTAGCCAATAAAATGTCCCTGCCCTTTGTCAACAAATTTTTCACCACGTTTATTGACACGGTTAAATACGTGAGAACGCCACAAAAAGTTTGCTATATTGGTCCAGTGCTTTCCGACAGACTGAAAAACGGTGACAAAAATGCTGCTTTTGCCATGTGCAAATTTAGAAATGATAAACCCGTTGTGATGTTTGTCGGAGGTAGTTTAGGCGCGCAAAGCTTAAATAACGCCGTAGCGCAAAACATTGATAATTTGCTGCAAAAATATCAGATTATTCATATATGCGGCAAAGGTCAAAAAACAAATTTACAACGGCGAGGTTACGCTCAATTTGAATTTGTGGACAAGGAATTTAAAGACCTGCTCGCCGCCACGGATATTGTCGTCACCCGTTCCGGCTCAAATGCTATTTTTGAATTTTGGAGCTTAAACATTCCAATGCTGTTGGTTCCACTACCAAGTAACGCCAGCCGCGGTGAACAAAGCTCAAACGCACAAAATTTTCAAAACAAAGGCTTTGCCGAAATTTTATGGGATAAAGATTTGTCGCAGCAAGGACTTTTGATGGAGCAAATCAATAAAATGTACAAAAATTTAGATACTTATCGCGCTAAAATCAAAAACAGCGACTTAAAATTCACAAGTATTGAAGAATTGTATCAGGAAATTGTTAATGGCTAAACAATATAAAAACATTGTATTTTTAACCGGTGCGGGCATCTCCGCAGAATCCGGATTGTCGACTTTTCGGGCAGAAAACGGACTTTGGAACAACCATCGAGTGGAGGATGTAGCCACTATTGAGGCTTTTGAGCGAAATCCAGAATATGTGCATAAATTTTATAACGAATTACGCCCCGAACTATATAAAGCTCTGCCTAATTCCGCGCACTTGGCAATCACTCAGTTGCAAAAGAATTATCCAGCCAAAATCAATGTGATAACGCAAAATGTTGACACTTTGCATGAAAAAGCAGACTGTCAAAATATTTATCACATTCATGGTCAAATTAACCAAATTGTCTGTCTTAATTGTGGTCATGTTTTTGAAACTTGGCAAGATGTTCACGCCGCTGATTTTTGCCCACATTGTCAGGTTAGCGCTCGGCTTAAACCGAATATTGTCTTTTTTGGTGAAAATCTACTCTATATGGATAAAGTTGAGCAACTGTTAAAAACTTGCGATTTGTTTGTATCGGTCGGCACATCCGGCGTGGTTTATCCGGCGGCTGGTTTTGTGCAAATTGCCAAGATGTGTGGCGCGGATACTTATGAATTTAATCTAGAAACAACCGCCAACAACCATCTTTTTGACAAACATATCCATGGATTAGCTGGAACAACCTTGCCTCAATTTATTGCAACTCTCATAAAATAATTGAATAAACTAAAACTCCACATATGGCGATATATGTGGAGTTTAGAGAAAAACAAATTCTTATTGATTATTTTTCATACACTTCAACAGTTTCTGGAGCGGCAGTCATTGGCTGTTGCAAAACTGGTTGACGTGTCACAACCGGTTGTTCTGCCACAGCGCTCTGAGCTTCTAAGCAATTTCCAGACGCACAAGCTTCACCACGATTAAATGGACGAGTTTCAAATGAAGTTGTTTCATAAGTACGTGGTTCATAAACTGTATGATATGTTGTGTTTTTGTAAACAACTTTCACTGGTGTTCTAACTGTGTATTCTGTCGGTTGGCAACCACCACAAGGACGTGGAGCCGGCGCAGCGGCCTGACAAGTTGTGCAAGGACGAGCAGCTGGAACAGGCGCAGGTTGATATTGGCGAACAGGAGCTGGTTTTTCTTGGATTAAAGCTTCACCACAACCGCTATTATTTCCAACATAACGATAGTTGCGACCAGCAGGTTCTTCATCGCTGGCGCAAGCTGTTAAACCAGCCGCCAAAACCAAAACCAACATTTTTGTTAAATTTTTCATTATATCCTCCAGTTTTTCTCTGAATAAATTCACTCTTCTATTTACTACTAAACTTATTATTAACAGAAAATTAATCATTTGTTAAGCTTTTTTTTATTTTTTAACAAAAAAATGTACAAAAATTTTTCAGAAGAGTATTTTTT
>JBNMLT010000046.1:0-7847 GCA_050874965.1 Alphaproteobacteria bacterium | reverse complement strand
GTTATCGAAACTCAAGCCGGTGACGTGTCCGCTTATATTCCGACAAACGTGATTTCTATTACCGATGGTCAAATCTTTTTGGAAACAAGTTTATTCTATCAAGGTATCAGACCGGCTGTGAATGTGGGTATTTCCGTGTCACGTGTGGGTTCTGCGGCTCAAATCAAAGCCATGAAACAAGTTGCCGGCACCATGAAACTTGACCTTGCTCAATATCGTGAAATGGCTGCCTTTGCACAATTTTCTGCCGATTTGGATAAGTCTACTCGTCGGTTGCTGGATAAAGGTTCCAAATTAACAGAATTATTAAAGCAACCTGTTCATGAACCATTGGCAACTGAAGAAGAAATTGTTTCTATTTTTTCCGGCGTTCGCGGTTATCTGAGCAAAATAGATGTGTCTGACATTAAATGTTTTGAAAAAAGCAGCTTGCAAGAGCTTAAAACAAGTCATCCGGAATATCTGGAAGAAATTCGTGAAAAGAAAATTATTTCACCTGAATTAGAAACAAAACTCGGTGAATTTTTTGAACAGTTTGTTTCAGAGTTTTTAGCTAAACAAGAAAAGGCGGCGTAAATGGCAGGCTTAAAAGAATTAAGGACTCGTATAGAAGCCATCAAATCCACACAGAAAATTACATCTGCGATGAAGATGGTGGCGGCGTCACGTTTACGCAGAGTTCAAATTCTGGTCGATAAAAATCAAGATTACGCCGAGAATTTACGACGCTCCGCTTTGCGTGTTTTGACAGAAATAGAAACAGAAGAACAAGAAAAAGGTGTTTGTTATCAACGGCCTGCTTTACTCCAAAGAAATTCATCCGAGCAAAAGTATGAGTTATACGTTTTTTCTTCTGATCGTGGGTTATGCGGCGCTTATAACAGCAATGTAGCCAAAAAAGCCATTGAGCGCATCAAGCAGCTTCGTCTGCAAAAGAAAGAATTAAAAATCTTTTGCGTTGGGAAAAAAGCGTATGATACTTTAAAGCGAACGTTTAACGGTTTGGATATGACTTTATCCAGCAACTTGAGCAAAGACGCCTCTTATCCAGAAGCGGCGGCTCGTTTGTCTCAGCATATTCTGAATCGTTTCAAAAACCATGATTTTGATGTTTGCGAACTTATTCACGCCCATTTTGAATCAGCTATCAGCCGGACGTTTGAGGTTGAACAAGTTTGCCCTCTGCAATTAAAGCATCAAGAAGAAAATATTGAAGGTATCAATCGTTTTGGTGACGCATTTTATGACTATATGCCGGATAAATTGACTATTTTGGAGCAGATTGTTCCGATTATTTTTGAAGATACAATCTTTCAAGCGCTTGTCAATTCAGCCGCTTCTGAACATGGCGCCAGAATGAGTTCTATGGATAACGCCACACGCAATGCTAAAAAGATGATTAGTGATTTAACGCTAAAATACAATAGTTTGCGTCAATCAGCTATTACCACAGAATTAATTGAAATTATCGCCGGCGCCGACGCTGTTTAATAACAAGGAGATATGAATGACAAAAGAAGAAAAAAATGTAGATAACGTTTCTCAAAATTCAGGCAAAATTTATCAAGTTTTGGGAGCCGTTGTTGATGTGAAATTTGAAAACGAAGCAGATTTACCTGATATTTATACAGCATTGGAATGTGATAATCATGGCAAACGCCTTGTTTTGGAAGTTGAACAACATCTTGGCGAATGTGTTGTCCGTTGCATTGCGTTGGATACAACCGATGGTTTGGTTCGCGGTTTGGATGTTGTCAACACTGGTGAGCCGATTAAAGTTCCGGTTGGTCCAGAGCTTTTGGGACGCATCATTAATGTTATTGGAGAACCTGTGGATGAAAGAGGTCCGGTTAAAAGTAAACTTTACAAGCCTATTCACCGTGAAGCGCCTTCATTTACAGACCAATCCACCAAAGAAGAAATTTTGGTTACCGGTATTAAAGTTATTGACCTTTTGGAGCCATATAGCAAAGGTGGAAAAATTGGTTTGTTTGGTGGCGCCGGCGTTGGAAAAACAGTGTTGATTATGGAATTGATCAACAACATTGCCAAAGGTCATGGTGGTTATTCGGTGTTTACCGGTGTGGGTGAACGTACACGTGAAGGCAATGATTTATATAATGAAATGACAGAATCCGGTGTTATTGACCTGAAAGGTGACAAATCTAAAACCGTTCTAGTTTATGGTCAGATGAACGAGCCGCCTGGAGCGCGCGCGCGCGTGGCTTTAACAGGATTGACTCAAGCCGAATATTTCCGTGATCAGGAACACCAAGATGTGTTGTTGTTTATTGATAACATCTTCCGTTTCACGCAAGCCGGCTCCGAGGTTTCTGCTTTGTTGGGACGTATTCCGTCCGCGGTGGGATATCAACCAACCTTGGGTACGGATATGGGCGCCATGCAAGAGCGTATCACCTCAACAAAAGATGGCTCGATTACTTCTGTGCAAGCGGTTTATGTGCCAGCCGATGACTTGACAGACCCAGCGCCTGCCACCACATTTGCCCACTTGGATGCCACAACCGTGTTGTCACGTAAAATTTCTGAACAAGCTATTTTCCCAGCTGTTGACCCGTTGGATTCCACCAGCCGCGCTTTAAGTCCGGAAATTGTTGGCGAAGAACATTATAACGTGGCTCGTCGCGTGCAAGAAATTTTGCAAAAATATAATTCGTTACAAGATATTATTGCCATTTTGGGTATGGATGAATTGTCTGAAGAAGATAGAATCGTGGTGTCTCGCGCACGTAAGATTCAGCGTTTCTTATCTCAACCGTTCCATGTCGCCGAGGTATTCACAGGCTTAAAGGGCGTGTTTGTAGAAATGGAAGACACAATCAAAGGCTTTAAAGGCATTTTGGATGGTGAATACGATGATTTGCCGGAAGCTGCGTTTTATATGGTTGGCACTATTGAGGACGCCATAGCCAAAGCGGAAAAAATGAAAGAGTCCAACTAATGTCAGATAATATCAGCTTAAAAATATTTACACCGGAAAAAACGGCTCTAAATAAAAAGGTTTATCGCGTGGTTCTGCCTTATGGCAAAACAAAATTGACGGTTATTGATGAACGGGCGCCGACATCTTTGTTGCTTAATCAAGGGATTTTGCAAATATTGAATGAAGAAAATAAAGTCGTGTCTATCTACTTTATAGATGGTGGCGTTGTTGATATTGCCAATAATGTTTGCAAAATTTCAACCCAACATTTTATAGCTACTTCAGCGATTACCGCAGAAGTAGCAGCTATAAAAAAAGAATGCGAACCGCAAAATGCTGATTACTATCAAATGATTATAGACTATTTCCAAACAAAAGAATAAATTTTCTTTATACAGGGAAACACCTTTTAAGCTTAAAACTTAGAAGGTGTTTTTGTTATATAAAACATCCACTTTTAATTGCAACTACAGTAAATTTATGATACCATAAATTATATTTTATAGGCACATAGGAGTTTTAAGATGACTGATGACAATTTATATGATGATTTAAAACCAAATATGACTGACGATTACGATGATGAAGAATTTTTTCATTGCATTCGAAAAAGAGACGTCAAAAATAAATTAGCCCAAGAAACTTATGGCGGGAGTGAAAAGAATATAAGTGTAGCAAAAATTCTAACTGTTGAAAACATCCAAAACACTGTTGATAAAGCTATTGCCTTGTATGCTCAAGGAAAAACAGACGAAGCTGACAAACTGATTCCTGATTTTAGTGAAAATTATGGAGATGAAATAGTTGTACAAAATAACGGGAATATTTATATTGATACTGATACATATGAAGAATTATGCGATGATACTAAACAAAATATCTATGATAATCTAATTTATAAACCCTACAAGTTTAAGAAATATGAAGAAGCTTTTAAAACTGGCAATGTTGATTCAGATGAAAAAACAGACTACAATCTTGCAATTTTAACAGAATTTGTAATACGTAACCATGCTAAAATAGAAAAAAATCCAAGTATTTTAGAAAAACTTACACCCGAACAAAAATCATCATATGAACAAAGTTACGAATTAATAAAGCAGTTAAGAGAGGAATTGGAAAAAGGCTCTGATGAAGAAACAAAATTAATCTTGGACCATGTAAAAAATTTATCAAATGAAGAGCTTGCACAAATATCAATGAGTCCGTTGTCAGACTTATCTGATGATGAACTAAAGCGAATAGCTGAAAAGTCAGGAAAAAACGACGTCGATATAAAAAATTTTCGTAAATTAATAGAAAATCCACGCAAACTAGGAAATATTATTTTTGAACAAACGTCTGATGAAAATTTAAGGAACACATTAAAATTCCAAGCTGCTCAGGCAAATGAAGAAGCTCAGGTTGCCGTAAATGAACCAAGTCAAGCAATGTCTCCGGAAGAATTAAAGAAAAACTTAAAAGAGGCGGCGGCAAATCAAGGAGCATCCTCTGCTGAGGTAAAAGAAACAACCGCCGGAAACGCTCAAAACAATCAACCAAACACAATAACATCCGAAAACGTTTCGGATGAACAGATGGGCAAGACAGCGGATTCTATTCCTCAACAACAGGCGGGAAGTGAAGCAAAAGACAATCAAACGTCTAAACCTTTAACAAAAGCCGAATATATTCAACAGCTTAGAGGTATCACGCCAACAATGCACAAACCAACAACTCAGCGCAATGTGAACACGGCTATGTTCCAAAAAAGTTATAGAGGACGTGAATAACAAAAATTTTTTTATCTTTCATCTATTGCCTAACTCTATGATTTTTATGCAAAAAATAAAAAGCTGTGTATAATATTTAAACACTATATTTAGTTTGTTTACAATTCATTAATAATATATATAGTATATAGAAATTATAAATAAATTAAAGGAGACTAAAATGACTGTAGTTAATATTGAAAGCATTGCTTTAACTGATGCCGAAAGACAACCTTGCGAAATTTGGACCAGAGTCATGGGCTATCATCGTCCGGTTTCGGAATTCAACCGTGGTAAAAAATCAGAATATTATTCTCGTAAATGTTTTTGCGAGGAAAAAGCTGTTTCTCATATGATAAAAGATGAAGCTTACGCTTGCGCCGCGGAATAAACATCAAAATCATTCAAATTTAAAGCCTTAAATATTTTTTAGGGCTTTTTTTATATAATTTACTAAATTTGACAAAAAAACATAGACAAATCTTATTTTCTTTGTTAAGATTAAAGAAAAATGATAGAGGTGTGATATGCCATTAAATACAAGAGATGTTGCTGTTGATTTTTTACCACAAGAAGGATGTGTTGACCTTGGTTCCGCTAACGAAGCAAAGGATTTAAAACTTGCAAAAAAGGCTCAAGAAAATTTTGCCTTACACAAAATCGCTATTTATGCACCAGGTTTGGACGAGGACTATCTGAAAAGAGCTCACCGAGAAATATCCTATTCTTTTGCACTGTCCAACATCTATCGTAGCCTTGGCACAATGAATGACAAAATCAAAATCAAAAGTTCTGATGATGAAAATACAATCAATAATAAAACTAATGAAAAATTTTTTCTTGGTAAATTTTCAGAAATGTTAGAAAAAATTTTTCCAGAAATTTTGAAAAATGAATATCCCAACTCTGTTGCCAAGTTTGAAAAAAATCGAATTTCCGTAAATTTGGATGGCGACCCTCTACCCTTGCCGCAAGATGAAAAATTGATTGAAAGTCTGTCAAATTATCTGGAATACTTGCAAAGATTTATAACTGTGATGAAAGAAGAGGCGCCAACTTTTCAAGTTACGTCTATGAAATTTTTAGACAGCTATGCAAAAAAATTAACTGATAAACTTTCTGGAAAAAAGGTCGTTGCGGAAGAAAGATCTGATGAAGATATTATTAATGATGTCAAACAGAAGATCAAGATTCTTATTCGTGATGATAAAAATGATCTAAATGGCAAAATTGATAGAGAGCTTGCTGTTAATAATTTGGCCAAAAAACTTTCTCCTTTGGGAATGGAACTTTCTGTCATTCCGGTGGTGGAAAAATCTCCACGAGAAGAAATGCTCAGTCAGGCCAAAACTTGCATACTGCGCGCCGCGTGGGATGGATTTATTGAACGCCCCGCCTACTATAATTGTTCTGAGACTTTGCAAGATATTTTGCTTCATCCGACTCCATCTGACAAAAAACCGGAACAATACAAGCTGGATGAAAATGAAATTTGGCAGCTTTGCGAAAAAGTTCCGGAACTTGCCGAAATTAAATCTGATTTAAAAAAAGCTTTGGCAAATCGTAATTTTCCTCCTGAAAAAACGGCTGAATTAACCTATGCAGACATGGCATATCTGATTTGCGAGCAAAGACAAGCCTCTTCTACTGAAGTAAAAAATCGCCAAAGAAGAGGAAAAAATGAAGTTGATGGTGTTAAACTTCAATCCAGTGGGCGCGCTAAATTTTTTAAAAAATATGTTGAAAATCATGGTGATGACCTAAAAAAACTATTGGAAGCTCAAGGTGTTAGCCAAACAGATATTAAGAACACCATCAAATTAATGAAAGCAGGAAAAAGTAATGACGCTTTTGATGGCCATCACAATTTTGCCATTAATAATCCAGACACATTCTGCCAAATTACTGGTGAAAACTGGTGGGATATGAACAAACATGTTGTTTTGATGGATAAAAAAGCTCATGACCTGTTACATTCTTTGGAAAATAATGTTACATCCCGAGGTTCTTTGCAAGATAAAGTCGACAGTAAAGCTTCTTACCGAACCATCTTTACCGACCAAAAAAGCGGAAAGAAATTTTATTTTGCCATACGTGTTAAAGATGGAATTGATGGCTTGTTGGGAGTACACAGAGAAACCATTTACAACAAAAATTACTTGTCCGATCATGTGTTTGAAAGCGCTAAAACTCAAGATGCGCCACAAAAAACAGACAACCAGACGCAGTCTAATCAAGCAGCTTTACAACATGCTAAAGAACGACAAAAAAAGTTGAATGACCAAAAATCAACTGAAGCAGATACAGAGAAAAAATCTGAAAAAACTCCTCAAAAAAAAGAACGTCGGGTCATTCGCAAAGATCATCTTGGCCTAAAAAATAAAGGTGGATCACCAAAATTTAACCCAAAATCCAGATAAAATATTTGTTGAACATTTGCATTTGACTTTTTCATTTCCTATATCTTTTTATAGATAAAGGAGTGTGAATAAATATGAATATGGATAAACTAACAGATAGAAGTCAGGGTTTCTTACAAAACGCTCAAAGTTTGGCTGTTCGTAACAACCATCAGTTTATAACTCCGGCACACCTGTTAAAAGTTATGCTGGAAGATAAAAATGGTTTTGCGTCAAACCTTATAAGTCAATCAGAAGCTAATCCTGATTTGTTAAGAGAGCAAGTTGCGGAAGAACTTGATAAAATACCTCAGGTAGATGGTCAAAATATTCAGGTAACTTGTTCAAAAGATTTGTTAAAAGTGTTGGACAACGCGGAGCAAATTGCCGAAAAAGCCAAAGATAGTTATGTGACCGTTGAACGCTTGCTTCAAGCAATTTTAATGCAAAAAAACTATGGGATAGATCTTCATAAATTAAATAACGCAATAAATAACATGCGACAAGGACGAACCGCTGATTCCGCATCGGCCGAAGACAGCTTTGACGCCTTAAAAAAATATGCCATTGATTTTACACAATTGGCTTTTCAAGGCAAATTAGATCCGGTTGTCGGCCGAGATGAAGAAATCCGTCGGACAATTCAAGTTTTGTCGCGTCGAACAAAAAACAACCCGATTTTGATTGGTGAACCAGGTGTTGGTAAAACAGCCATTGTTGAAGGTTTGGCTCAACGAATAGTTAATGGAGACG
>JBNMLT010000045.1:0-7912 GCA_050874965.1 Alphaproteobacteria bacterium | reverse complement strand
CTTAATAGCAATATAACAGCTATAGGAAAGATAATAATAGATGGTGCCAAGGGTGTAATATATGGAGGAGAGCTGACAGGAGTAATGGGAATAGAGACACCTCTGTTAGGTAATAATGCACATACTATTACATCTGTAAGAGTTGGTCCATCAAAGAAGCTGCAGACCGAATATGCCAATCTGTTAATAAAGATTAAAGAGATTGATAATGAGATAGGCATGTATGATAATGTCCTTAAGAAGTTTGATATTATTAAAAGGTCAGCGCCTGACAGGTTAGACAGGGCATCTTATACGAAGGTATTCCAGTCTAAGATAATAAAGACAGCCGAGAAAGCTAAGTTTGAAGAAGAAAGCAGAAGACTGTTTGATATTATAAGAGAGTCAGGAAGATCGAGTGTTAAGATAGAAAAGGCAATATATCCGGGAGCAAAAGTATTTATTGACGATGTGGTATATCAAAATCCTGATGATCCAAGTGGAAACACAATGATGCGCCGTGTCAGCGATGTGTTTGATTGTTGGTTTGAATCCGGCTCCATGCCGTATGCGCAAATTCACTATCCGTTTGAAAATAAAGAATGGTTTGAAAATCATTTTCCGGCGGATTTTATTGTGGAAGCAATCGACCAGACCCGTGGTTGGTTCTATACCTTGACTGTGTTGTCAACCGCTTTGCACCATAAACCGGCGTTTAAAAATTGTATATGCACAGGACTGTTGATGGCTGAAGGTGGGCAAAAACTATCTAAACGTCTGAAGAATTATCCAGATCCAAATGAAATTTTGGATTCCATCGGTTCAGATGCTTTGCGTTGGTTCTTGGTTTCTTCTCCTGTTTTGAAAGGCGGTAATGTGGCTGTTGATAAAGAAGGTAAAGAAATTGCCAAAGCCTCTCGCGCGGCAATGATTCCGTTATGGAACGCTTTTTATTTCTTCACTTTGTACGCAAATGCCGAGGATTATGAAGCTAAAGAAATTTATTCTTCCGATGAGGCGATTGACAACTATATTCTTTCTAAGCTGAAAAATTTGGCTGTTGTGGTTAAGAAAGATTTAGAAACCTATGAAGTTGCCGACGCTTGCGCTAAAGTTTCCGACTTTATGGAAATTCTGAACAACTGGTATATTCGCCGCACACGTGATCGTTTCTGGGAAGGGGAACACAACGCGTTTGACACTTTGTACACTGTTTTGGTAAATGTCAGCAAAATTGCCGCGCCGTTGATGCCGTTTATTTGCGAATATGTTTACAAAACTTTGACTAAAGGCGAGTCCGTGCATTTGTGCGATTATCCGATGTTGGAAGAAATTAAGGCCGATGACGCTTTGATGGCCGATATGGATTTTGTGCAAGATTTGTGCTCTACCGGTAAATTCATTCGTGAAGAGAAGAATTTGCGCAATCGTCTGCCGTTGGCTTCTATGACTTTGATCGGCGCCAAACTTTCGCCGGAATATCAGGAAATTGTAAAAGATGAACTGAATGTTAAAGAAGTTAAGTTTGATGACAATCTGGATAATTACGCCGGCAAAAAAGTTTATTTATATACTCCGCTTTTGGGCAAAACTTTGGGCAAAAATATGGGAGCTGTTATGGCTGCTTATAAACAAGGTCAATGGGAACTTAACGCAGACGGCACACTTTCTATCGGTGGACAAAATTTAACTTCGGATTTGTTTGAAGTTCGTTTGGAAATGAAAGACGGGGTTGCCGGTCAGGCGTTTGACAACAACAAAGCGGTTTTGACTTTGGATACGGTTGTGACAGATAGTCTGAAACGCGAGGGAATGGCGCGCGACTTTGTTCGTTTGATCCAAACTTTGCGCAAAGACAAGGATTTTAATATTTCCGACCGTATTGAATTACACTATCAGACAAGCGATACAGAACTGGCAAAAGCTTTGCGAGAAAATGAAAAATACATTTCCGAACAGGTGTTGGCAGTTAAGGTGGAACCAACTTGCAACAGTGGCAGTGAGGCTGATATAGAGGGTGGTTTGGTCGTTTATGACGCTTTTAAGCATTGCGCATAAAATTGGCTTTTTAGCAATAGAAGAGGGCTGTTTTTTCAGCCCTTTATTGTATTTAGAAAAACCCGCGTCTAATGCGGGGTTTTCTAAATACAATAAAAAAGTCTTGTTAATTAACAAGACTTTTTTATTGGCGGAGCGTATAGGACTCGAACCTATGCATCCTTTTAAGGGGATGACGGATTAGCAATCCGCTGCATTACCACTCTGCCAACGCTCCATAAGCGGCAACAAAAATATTTTTACCCTATGTTTATAGTCTAGTCAACCATTTTTTTCAGTTTTTTTGAATTTATTTCAACTATTGAAAAAAATCTTTTCTTGATTATGTAAAAACATAGGAGAAAACGCATGGAATTATATTTATTAATAGCTCTTTTGTTTATTTATTTGATAACAGCCGCTATGGTTCAAAAAACAATAGTTCATCGGATTTGGACATTGGCGTTTATAGCGTCTTTTATTGTAACTGCTGTTGCCATTGGTTTTTTACGGGTAACAAATCAAGATGTGATGATGTCTGCGGATAATTTAAATTGGTATTATCTTTTATATGTGTTTGGTTCAATGTCTGTCGTGCTTGGTTTTATTAATTTATGGATGTATCGTCGTCCGTTGTGGCAGATTTTACATAATGAAGATACGGATGACGACAAAGAATAATTGCAAATTTATGTTTTTTGTGTAATATACCCCTAAAACAAAGGGACAGTATCATGTTACGCATTAACAATATTTCTATGCCGTTGAACGCAAACGAACAACAGTTGAAGCAAAAAGCCGCGCAAAAACTTGGAGTGAAAGAAACAGAACTCCAAAATTTTGCCGTGTCTAAAAAATCTGTGGACGCGCGCAATAAAAATAATGTGCATTTTGTGTATAGCGTGGATTGCATGGCTCAAACATCTGTTACCGATAAAGATATAGAACAGCTGCCGGAAATTGAGCCTTTGATATATAACATAAAAGACAGTGACATGCGACCGGTTGTCGTGGGCAGCGGACCCGCGGGAATGTTTGCTGGTTTAGCTTTGGCTGAGGCGGGATTATGCCCGATTATTTTGGAACGTGGCGCCATGGTTGAGCAACGTCAAAAAGATGTTGCGCAATTTTGGCAAAACGGAGAGTTGAAAACAGATTCTAATGTGCAGTTTGGAGAAGGCGGCGCCGGAACTTTTTCGGATGGTAAGTTGATGACCGGTATAAAAAAAGATAAATTCACTTTTAGAGTGTTGCAAGAATTTGCAAAGGCCGGAGCGCCTAAAGAAATTCTTTATCTGGCAAAGCCGCATATAGGAACGGATAATTTATGTTTGGTTGTCAAAAATATTCGTGAAAAAATCATTTCTTTGGGTGGAGAATATCGTTTTAACAGCAAATTAGATTCTCTTGTTATAAAGGATGGTAAATTAAGAGCTATAAAAGTTGTTCACAAAAACGAAACATATGAACTTTCAACCGATAGATTGTTTTTAGCCATAGGGCATAGCGCGCGAGATACTTTTGAAATGTTGTATAAGTCTGGCGTGCATATGGAACAAAAACCATTTTCCGTTGGCGTTAGAATAGAGCATAAACAATGTCTAATTAACAAAGCGCAATACGGAAAAGCGGCGGAAAGTCCGTATTTAGGCGCCGCTGATTACAAAATGGCGGTACATTTGCCAAATGGACGATCTGTTTATACTTTTTGCATGTGCCCTGGGGGAGTTGTTGTGGCGGCAGCTTCTGAAAAAGGGCGGCTTGTGACAAATGGAATGAGCGAATTCGCACGTGATGCCGAAAATGCTAACGCGGCGTTATTGGTAGGTGTTTCGGAAAAAGATTTTGGCGATGATAATCCTTTGTCTGGAATGTATTTTCAACGAAAATTAGAAGAAAATGCTTTTATTGCCGGAGATAAAACATATAGGGCGCCGGCACAGCTGGTGGGAGATTTTTTGGCATCTAAAGTATCCAAAAGATTGGAGGATGTTCATCCTTCATATCGACCAGGGGTTGTTTTAGGTAGTTTTGACAAGGTTTTGCCAAATGATATTATAGATTCTTTGCGTTTGGGAATTGTGCAAATGTCTCAAAAGTTGCGTGGGTTTGATTATTCCGGCGCTGTTTTAACAGGCGTTGAAACCAGAAGCTCATCGCCAGTGCGCATTGTTCGTGATGAAAACATGCAAAGCAATATAAAAGGTTTGTATCCATGTGGAGAAGGGGCGGGGTACGCTGGTGGAATCACCTCAGCCGCCGCGGATGGATTAAAAGCCGTTTATGCTTTGTCAGAAAATAAATAACAGAGAAATATTGACATTTTAAATGTTCTGTTTAAAGTGGAACAAAATAGAACGAGGAATTATGTCAACTAAAATAGCCTTAGTGGATTGCGATAGCTTTTTTGTATCGTGTGAACAAGCAGAAAATCCGTCTTTGCAAAATAAGCCGGTGTGTGTGGTGTCTGGCGAAAACGGCTGTGTTGTTTCTCGTTCGCAAGCTGCCAAACAACTAGGGGTTAAAATGGGACAACCCTGTTTTATGGCAAAAAAAGAATTCCCGAATGTCTATTATATAAACAGTCGTCATGAGCTTTATCAAACTTATTCGCAAAAAGTGATGGACTGTTTAAAAAGTATTACGCCTGATGTTGAAATTTGTTCAATTGATGAAGCTTATATGAATTTGCATGGGCTGGACAACTTATATCATAAGGATTTTTTTCAGTTGTCACAATTTATCCGTCAAAAAATTTTGCAAGAATGCCAAATACCGGTGTCAATCGGAATAAGCTCATCCAAGCTTTTAGCCAAGTTGGCCAGCGACAAAGCCAAAAAGCAAGGCGGAGTTTGCATAATCAATCATGCTGATTTGCCTAAAATATTGGCAGATACATGTTTGGAAGATGTGTGTGGTTTTGGAAAACAGCACACGGCAAAAATGAAAATGCGTGGAATATTTAATTGTTGGGAGTTTGTTGCACAAAATGATTCTTTAATACGTCAAAGATTGGGAATTATTGGTTTGAATTTAAAGTATGAATTGTTGGGGCAGGCGATTAACAAGGTTCAACCAAAGCAAAATTTGCCGAAATCCATTCAAAACACAGCGGCTTTAAGCAAATTTACAACAGATGAATCCGTGTTGAGAGCATCATTAAAATATCATGTTTGCTGTGCCGGTCGTAAACTTAGGTTATATAATTGTTATTGTCAAAAGATAGGAATTATGCTGCGGACAAAAGATTTTAGAGTCTATGCAGATTATCTCAAGTTGTCTCAACCGACAAATAGCGAAAAAACGCTTTTTTCCACAGCTCAAAATTTGTTAAAAAAAATGTATTTGCCGCATGTGGTTTATCGGAGCAGCGGAATAATGTTGGAAAATTTGCTTAGTCAGAATGATTTTCAGCCAAATTTATTTTCTGAAACAGATTATGTGGATGATAAAATTAGCCGAGTTATGGATGAACTTGAAAAAAAATTTGGAAAGAATATTATAAAAAATGGACTATTTTAAGATAATTGAAAAAAAATGAACAAAAGTTGACAAATTTTTGTTGAATTTATGAAAAAAATTTGTTTTAATACATTAATAATTCATTTTTTAGGGGGAATGTGTCATGGTAGAAGAAAATGATGACATAAATGAAGAAGTTTCTAAAACTGAACAAAATTCAGAAGCACAAAACAACAATGGAAATGTTCAAGATGAACAATATGTTCAGGATTTGAGCGAAATAGAACCGTTAAAAGAAGACGAATTCAAATATAGAATTGTCAGCGGATTATTTTTAACATCGGAAGAAAAAAATTGGGTTGAAGATGAATTGGAAACTCTCATCCATGAAGGCTTGATAAAAGAAGGTGAAATGCTTGAACAAGGCACACCGGCATTTGATAGAATTTATCAAGATTATATGGATGCAGTGTGTGAAGAAATGAAAGACAATGCTTTGTCATTGAATGCAAACAATGTCAATGCCAGTCTGGAAACCATGTATAAACTCATGGATATGAAAGTTGATCCGGATAATCAATTTAGCATATCAGAAATAGAAAAAACCGCCCGTCGCCGGATTGAAGATATTCCTCAACTACAAGAAGCGTTTGAAGTGGTTAGCGCCGGTCGCGATATTTATAACATGATTGCGTCAAATGGTGAGCTTATTACCACTCAAATTGAGGTGGAAAATAAAGTTCAATTGTTGGAAGATTTGTATAACGCCAACTTTATGGATCAAGAGCAATTGGCTCATGGTTATCATAATATTGCTATTGTGATGGAGCGTTTATCTCGCCAAAAAACAGAAACACTCGGTAATAACGGCGAAAAAATAGCCTCTTATGATTATATGCGCAAGGCTTTGCGTTTAACCAGCAATCCGCAATTGATAAAAACTTGTTTTGAATATTTACCAAACAGCGTTACAAATAAAATGTTGTTTGTGCGTGAGGCTTGCGACAGAGCATTGGAAGCAAACAATGATGATGCGTCGGCTTTATTTAAAATCCATAATTTATACAGCAAGTCCATTTTGGAAGAGCAAAAAAATTCACATTTTAATGAAATGTCAAATGCTCAGTATCAAGAAGCCGTATATCACTATCGTGAATCCTTAAAATACGCCGGAACGCAGGAAATGAAGGTGAAAGTTTTGCGGAGTTTGGCTAAATTGCAAAGTCGTTTTTCCGCGGAACAAGCTTTTGAAACACGCTATGAATTGGCTGAAAAGTATTTGGAAGGAAAAATTAAGGTTAGAGAACTGTTAAAATTATCTTTAGAAGCAAAAAATCCAACCATAAAACAGACTCTTTTGGAAGGTGCGGCCAATGAATTGATTGATAGCAATGGCATTAAAAAAGAAGAAAAGTCTTTGTTGCTTTCAAATGTTATTCATCAATTGCGTCCGATATATGAAAAAGATCATCCTGAAAAATTAGAAACATTGGATAAAATTGAGAAAAAATATTGTCAGAAAGAACCGAAAAGGACATTTAATATTTCTCGTTTTTCTTCAAAAGGAAATGATTATTTCAAATAATTTGTTTTCTGTTTTATAAATAATATAATGTTTACAACATCAAAACGCCGCGGACAAAATCATGTCAACGGCGTTTTGAATATTAAAGAGATTAATAAAACATCAGATTGAAATTTGATGTAGATGATTTATTACATGCTTTTGCGGCTAAAGAAACCGGAATAGGCACGGAAACGGTAGAACCACCAGCGCAGCCTGCTACAGAATAATCACCGGTATAACCATCGCATTTAGGAAAATTATATGTAAAATTTGAAAATCCATCATCATTCACAGATACGGCAATTAATCCGGTGGAAGATGTTCCCCAGTCCATGGTTGCTAGCGCAACACAGGCTTCTTTAGGAAGGCTATAGATGCTGATCATAAAAGCATCTTCAGTGTCACCAACTGAATTATGCCATGCGTAACTACTAAGACTGCTATAAGTACTTATGTTTCCGCCAAAAATATTTGTAATATTACCCCTGGAACCTGTTGTTAAATCGTCTGGTATAGCGCCCATTTGAATGGCAGTTGCCGTCGTTAATCCATTATAATCTTTCTGTTGAAGATATAGTGTGCGAATATTTGTGACAATTTGTGAAATTTGTTCAGCTGTTTTATTGATTTTGAATTTCATCATGGCTTTAGAATAACCGGCAATTCCACCCACGCTCAGCACACCGATAATGGCGAGAACGCCTAACATTTCAATCATGGAGCGTCCTTTGTCCAAAGCTAATGATGACGACGCTAGTGGCGAATGTCTAGGATTTACAGAGAGAGAGAGAGAGAGAGAAACTTTTGCTAAGCTTATTTTTCATTGATATAATCCTCATAAAATATTATTTTTATTTAGTATGAGAT
>JBNMLT010000044.1:0-7928 GCA_050874965.1 Alphaproteobacteria bacterium | reverse complement strand
TGGATTTAAACGACCCGTTTACGGGTAAGTAATAACAGATTGCGTCTGACAGACATTAGAGTGCCCCGTTCAGGGGATGCAAGTGGTAAAGGGCTATGCCCGCATATGAAGAACCACGCGTTTTACGCGTGGGTCGCTTTTTTGTCATTAGAAAACCACCGGCTATGCCGGTGGGTTACTTTTGTATCCGCAATTTCCCGCAACAGCCCAAGAACTGGGTTCATCGTCAAAGTTGAGGGCAGAGTAAAAAAGTTATAAAAAATACCTCTATAATAAAACAGTGCTTATTTAAATGCTCTTAGGTTACAAGGTATATTATATCCGTTTATAAATAATTATTTGGTAAATAGTAACAATCTCTTGCGCTTTTAAATTCCGCAACCTAACTAAATAATATAAATCTTATTTTAGAAAAGGAGCAGAAATGGATTTTAAGGAAGTTATACCGATTACAGCGCTACGCAAATTTGATGTAATGTGTTTGCATAGCCCTAAGTTGCGTCAAGACAGAGAGTTGCAACAACAGATATTAAATTGGGCGGCGGATATGTTGCTTGAGGCCAGAGAAGAATGGGGCGAGTTGCATAATGATACTATAGAATCAGTCATAAAATGTCATACAAACTCAGAAGCGAAAAGGAAATCTGAGATTAAAGATCAAAAATATGCTCCATTCCGTGAATATTTTAAACAAATCCAGCAAGAAAAGTATGAATTTGCTTTGCAAAATGGCAGTAAATTAACCGCAAATAGTTTTGTTGATTGGTTTTTGGAAAATAAGACGGATATTCAAATACCTTATGTTGAGCAAAATCAAAAGAACAAATTAAGACAGTTGGCGCAACAAAACAATCGTGAATTTAAAAAGCTTCTGCATAATAAAGCTTAATTTCCGCATGATGTAGGGCATATACAGGCTTTTTGTTTTTTGTTAGAGTTTAAATCTGAATAATAATAATTTAAATTTAATAGGAGAATAAAATGCCAATACAATTATTACCAACTGCAATAAATTTTTTAGGAAAACAATTATCAAAAACCGTAGGGAAAAAAGCTTTTTCAGGAGCAACCGGAATCGATTTAGGTATAAAGCCATTAAATGGGAATGAAGATGAAACAGTAAATCTTTTGAGAGAATATCAAAATCCGAACTCACCTATGGCCCAGAATGTCAGCGAAATGGATTTCATTCATGAAATTTCAAATACCAATTCGCCACTTTACAAAGATGTATCTGATTGGACAAATGCTGATTTAGCAAATGCGTATAATTCACCCCTTTACAAATACAATAAAAAGTTGCAAGATAAAACTCGTGAATACATACAAACAAAATGGAAATAAAAAAGAGAGGAGCCTAATGCCGAAATTTGGAAATAAATTAATAGATGTCGCAAAATTTTGGATATATTGGATTATAGTCGTTACACTAACGATAGGGTTATTCTTTGCTTTGCTGGAAAATGCTCACTTTGAAGGAAAAGATTTGGAATTTTATTTAGGGCATAAAGAGACTTTAAGATATAACTTTCGGATATTTGCCGTTATATCATTTGTGTTAACTTATCTATTAGCTAATCCGCTGATAAATCGTTTTTATAAAAATAAAATTTTAAGTTTCGGGAAACGGCTTTTGTGGCAGATTTTAATTTATTTTTTGATATTGATAACGATTGTAATATTTTTTATCTTGTTTTGTGCCTAAAATAATTTTAATGGTCTGAGGTTATTAAAAATATCACAATTACATACAAGATAAAATTATTATTAGAAATCAATATGTTAATTTAGTATAAAATTCCTTTTTTTATTAGTTACGGGCAACCAACAAGAAATAAAGGCTTTGAGAGATTTCTTAGAGCCTTTTGTTTTATCTGCTTTCTTGTTGTGTCAAATTTTTTATGGACAATTAGAGGTATCCAATATATGAGAGTAGTGTACGCTTGTTTGATATGGTCTATTTGTAAAGGCGTTTATGCAATACAAACCAAATAAAGGATTTTAACGATATGAACACAATTCCATACCCTGATGTTATTTTTCCAAATGAATATAAAACTTCTTGCTTTATTAAAAATGTTATCAAAGCTCCAAACATTTTTGTTGGAGATTATACTTATTATGACGATGCGGCGGATCCCACAAATTTTGAAAAAAATAATGTTCTTTTTAACTATCCGGAATTTGGTGACAAACTTGTTATTGGAAAGTTTTGCCAAATTGCTTCGGGAACTAAGTTTATTATGGGGCCGGCAAATCATCGTCTTTGTAGTGTGAGCACTTACCCTTTTAATGTGATGGGAGGTGCTTGGACAGAAAATACGCCGCCACATATGACACAACTTCCGCATAAGGGAGATATAGTTATCGGAAATGATGTTTGGATTGGTCGTGATAGTGTTATCATGCCGGGTGTAAAAGTGGGGGATGGGGTAATCATTGCCGCTTATTCAGTGGTGACTAAGGATATTCCTGCTTATACGGTTTATGGCGGCAATCCGGCAAAAAAAATAAAAAATCGTTTTGATGAGGAATTGACAGACTTGTTGCTTCGTTTTTGTTGGTGGAATTTAGAGGCGCAGAGTTTGGTGGATTTTTTGCCGTTGCTGTGTGATCCGGATTTGGAAAAAGTAAAACAAATATTGCGAGAAAAAGTTCAAAGATGTGAAAATTTATGATAATTTGAACGCTATGCAAAAAAGATGAACTGGTTATGTCTATCTTTTTGTTTATTCAAATCCGACTTCAATGACGCAATTAGCATTGCAATAATTATTACAATAACTATAAATTTGCTGTATGTTTTGATGGAGAAGACAGTTGTTATTTGAAGTGCAATGCGTGCTACCCCATAAATAATTTCCGTTTGTTGAAATTCTATAAATATTTTTGTGAAAATTTTGCATAAACGAAACAATTTCATAACATAGTTTTGTGTTTACGCTATTGTTTCCCGTGAACTTGTAATAAAATTTCCAGCAAGGTGAACTGATGCAAGTTAAAGCCCAAAATTGATTATGCCAAGGGTCATACAAATAACAGTCTTTGTCTTCAAAAGAGTTTGGAATTAAATCTAACGCCCTTAAAATTGGCAATAAATCAGTTCCTGCTGAATATGACATAAATTGTTGTGAAAATGGCATTGTTTCATTTATAAGCATGGTAAAATCATTAAATGTTCGGTTTAGTTTGTATTTTTCCATGGCTTTGGAATATCCGGTAATTCCGCCGACAGATAAAACACCAATGATGGTGAGAACACTCAGCATCTCAATCATGCTTTTACCAAATTGATTATTTTTCATCTCAACTTCCTTATAACCTTTTATTAGTAGTAAAAAAGCTGCCAATGAGACAGCTGGAAGTTGGTAACTAATTTGTGTAATTTAGTGTAGCATATTAGCTATAGATTATAGCTTATTTTGCTACCTTCCAGCTTTCGCTAGAAGGTATCTTTAACGTCTTTAAGACGTACACAAATGAGGCTACCACACCTCAGACAGACTATCGTTTGTCCGCCTAAAAGTTTAGAGACTTTCTATAAAAATGTAAAGAAAAAAATAAATATGACGAGCAAGACTTAACTTTGTTTGATAATGAAATTATGATTTTGCGCAAACAAGCCCAATTTCAAACAGCAAATAAGTTGGAATGGTTAATATCAGTTGGCTGACCACGTCCGGCGGAGTTAAAATACCGGCCACGATTAAAATTGAGACAAACACATAAGGACGTTTGGTTTTCATACTTTGCCAACTGCAAATTCCGGTTTTGATTAAAGAATAGGTAATTAGCGGAAATTGAAACATCAGACCAAAAATAACCGCCAATCTCATTGCCAACCCAATAAGGTTGGAAACTCCGAACAGCGCTTTTATGTCTGAAGTCGCAAAACTTATGCCAAAGTTGACAATCAAGGGCAAAATGAAAAAAACGCAAAACACCGCGCCGCTAATAAACAGGGCTGATGAAATTAAAACGATTGATTTTATAAATTTTTGTTCGTTTTCATACAAAGCCGGCAACAAAAATTTCCAAACCTGTCGCGCCATATATGGAAAACACAGCAAAAAATCCAGCACAACGGCAATTTTAATTTGCAAAATAAAAACTTCCAAGGGCGAAAAATAATTTAGCGATATGTTATTTTGACCAATAATAATTTTTATCAAGCCGTCCAAACAATAAGGCGAAATAAAAAACACGGGAAGCAGCCCCATGCTCAAGGCCATAAGGCACTTTAACAGCATGGAGCGCAACGCTTCCAAATGTTGGACTAAATTTTCTTCGGTTGTTTCAGTCATTTTTTGCGGATTTTGTTTCTTCTTCTTTAGCTGCGTTTTCAATGGAATTTTTCAAATCATCGGCTTCGGTTTGCAGCATATCTTTAGCCTTTTTATACTCATATTGAGCCTTGCCCAAGGCTTTGGCCAACTCGGGAATTCGTTTGCCTCCAAAAAGCAACAAAACAACAATTAAAATCAGGGCGATTTCTGTTAATCCCAACGACATTTTTGATTCTCCTTAATTATTTGTCAATTTGACTTTCGGTGAACGGGTCGGCGCGATGACCAATCAAGTGTATTTGAGTATAATCTTTTTCAAATTCTTGCCGTTGGGCCGCGGACATGCGAACCGAAGACGCGCCTAAAAAATCTTTTAAGTGGGTGGGGTTGGTTGTTCCAGGAATTGGAACAATCCAATTTTTTTGCGACAATAGCCAAACCAAGGCAAATTGAGCCGGTGTAATGTTCAACTGTTTAGCCCACTTTTCCACAAGGCGGACAATGGCCATGTTTTGAGGCAAGGCCTCGGTTGTAAACATTGGTAGAGTTGAACGGCGGTCGGCCGGTTTAAAACGACTGTTTTGGTTGATTGCTCCCGTCAAAAGGGCTCTTCCCAACGGACAATATGGAACAAAGCCAATGTTTAGTTCTTGCAATGTTTGAAAAATTTTTGTTTCTGGTTCACGCCAAATGAGCGAATATTCGCTTTGCACCGCGGATAGCGGACAAACAACGTGCGCCTTGCGGATGGATTTTGCGCTGGCTTCTGACATTCCCCAATGTAAAACTTTGCCTTCTTTCATCAAGTCGTTAACCGTTCCGGCAACATCTTCCATGGGAACTTGCGGGTCAACTCGGTGTTGATATAGCAAATCGATATAATCAGTTTTAAGTCTTTGCAACGAGCCTTCAACCGCGCGGCGAATATGCTCTGGCTGGCTGTTTAAGGCTTTAGGTTCGCCTTCTTCCACACCAAACCCGAATTTAGTAGCAATTTTCACGTTATGACGCACATTTTTCAAGGCTTCGCCCACCCAAATTTCACTGGTGTGAGGGCCGTATACTTCCGCCGTGTCAAAAAATGTAACTCCTTGCTCATAGGCTTGCCGAATTAGGGAAATCATCTCATTTTTATCATATTTTTCGCCATAATAACCAACCATTGGCAAACAGCCCAAGCCAATGGCAGAAACTTCCAAGTTTCCCAAAAGGCGGTGCTCCATGGTCTTAGGGGCTTTTGCGGTCAAATTTTCGGAGGCAAACGACGTGCGTCCCATTCCGCCGGCAAACAACAAAGCCGCGCCGGTGGTTATTTTTAAAAACTCTCTGCGATTCATTGTTAATTTTCTCCTTAAAATCTGTTTTAATTTGCTATAATTATTATTGACTAACCGCCAAAAGTCTAATATCGTTTTTTTATGGAACTATAAATATTTCTTATAGTGAGGTTTTATGGAACTGACCCAGTTATTACAATTTAAAACTATAGCGGAATGCAAAACAATGACCAAAGCGGCGGAAAAGTTGCATATATCTCAACCGGCGCTTAGTTTGAGCCTGAAAAAACTGGAAGAAGAATTGGAAGTGCAACTTTTTGAGCGCAAAAAAAATAAAATCAGTCTGAATAAAGCCGGAGAAATGGCGTTGATTTATGCTAACGCCATTATTGAGCATGCCGATAAGATGAAAAACAGCTTCAGACAGTATACGCAAAAAAACAACGTTTTGGCGTTGGGCTATTGCGATCCGGGGCCTATGCGGTTTTCTGTGCCGCTATTGCAAAAAGCGTATTCGAATATAAATGTTACCGCAGAAATTATGGCTGATGACGCCAACGCGCTAAATGATTTATTGGCCAGAAAATATGACGCGGTTATCACACTTAAAAAATTGGAGCATAAAGAGGTTGTCAGCATTCCGTTTGTTAAAGAAAAACTAATGCTTTCCGTGCCGGAAGACGATATTTTGGCAGGCAATGGCAGTATTTGCCTGCATAATTATTCCAATCGTGAAATAGCCGTCTATCGTGGTTATAGTTCGTTTGAACGAAAAATAAAACATTTTATGGATTGGCTTGAAACTTTGCCGAATGTTACAGTTTACACTGATTATTTTGTTTTTAGGCAGATGTTGGAGCAGAAAAAAGTTTTAGCGTTCACCACACGTTTGGTTCGCTTTTATCGCAACGATGGAAAACGAGTGATTCTGCCGCTGGATGATGACGGAGTTTCCACCACTTATTGGATTTCATACCATCAAATAAACAAAAAGCATCTGGAACCAATTGTCGGCAAACTAAAAGCCGAAACCGAATTGTTGCTGAAAAAGTAAAATATCCGCATCTTGGGTAAGTTGTTTATTTGCGGTCTTCCGGTTCCCATGGAAAATTTATCCATAAGCCCATTGGTTCGGTCAAGGGAAAATAATCCGGTTTGGTTTCTGGATTTTTGTTTATGAGCGTATAAATTTGCACCAAAGGATATTTATGGCGGAGATATTGAACAGTTTCACCGCTGTCGCACAAATCATCGATAATATATGTATCCACATCGTTAGGTATTTCATCTAAAGTTGTGTCGATTATGTGGAACTGTTCTTTGTTTTCATCACTATAAGATGAAAGCCGAATAAAACGGATGTCTTTATGTTGGAGATAGTGTGAAATGATGGTTGCTGGTACCAGTCCACCTCTGGACACCGCAGCTAATACAAAACCATTCGGCGAGCGTTCTTTAATTTTTTGCGCAATTAGAAAGCAGGCATTATCAACTTGTTCATGGGTAATTTCTTTCATGTTTTTATCTCCGATAAATTAAATAATGCTCTGCTTTATAGCAATTACAACGTTAATCGTCAATCAATTTATTGCTTTGCTGTTTGCGCTAGTCTGCAAAATTTATAAAAGTAGAAATATTCGGCCATGCTGAGTATGCCAAAGGCAAAAATATAAAAGCCGACATAAAGCACCAAAACAGCTTCACCAAAAGATTGGTATGCTAAAATTAAAAAGGCTAAGATAATGCCCAATATACCGCTGAACATACTCCAGCCCCAAGGCAAACCGAGTTTTTTTATATCTAAACTTCCGGAAATCTGCATTACACCGGTGGCTAAAAACCAGAAAGCAAATAAAATTGGCAACGTTTGTACGGTTAGACCTAGGTTTGTTAACAAAATCAAGCCGATAAACAGATCTAATAAACCGACAACAAAGTACCAACCGGAATATTCTGTAAACGAAAAGGTAATATAGCCGCAACCCAGTAAAAACACGGCGCCGCCAAAATAAATGGCCATGGCATAAAGCGATGACAGTGGGTTTGCCCAAACAATTATTCCTAAAATTAACATAATGACGCCTGAAATCAGATGCCAAATGCTACATCTTCTGTCTAACATTATTTTTCTCCTTGTTAAAAATGTGCTTCGGTTTGGAGGTATGATCTTTTTTGTGAAATGCAAGGGAGAAAAAGTAAAAAAATGTTGCAAAAAAAGAAGGGTAAGTCTATAATCCATCCAGTTTAAAGTGTGCAGATGTATATTTGTGCGCCTATTATTTGGTGAATGTGGCTGAGAAGACGGATTTGTCAGGGGTTTGGCTATATTCTTTAATTAAAAAATTTATAAGTTTAACCTTCTGCG
>JBNMLT010000043.1:0-7972 GCA_050874965.1 Alphaproteobacteria bacterium | reverse complement strand
CGTTATATTGGCGACTAAGGAGAAAATAAAATGGCAAAAATTTGTTTGATTGACGGTTCGGGTTATATTTTCAGGGCTTTTTACGCTTTACCCACAATGACTGCTCCAGATGGAACACCGGTTAACGCTGTCTATGGTTTTTTGACAATGTTTATGCGGCTGATAAAAAATATTCCTTGCGATTATTGCGTGGTTTTGTTTGATGCCAAGCGCAAAAATTTTCGTAACAACTTTTTTGCCGATTACAAGGCGACCAGAGCCGAAATTCCTGAATTGCTTATTCCTCAGTTTGAATTGATTTATAAAACAGTGGAAAATCTTAAGTTACCTTGTATTTTGCAAGAAGGGTATGAAGCTGATGATTTGATTGCCACTTATGCCAAACAAGCTGTTGATGCCGGATATGACGCGGTTGTGGTTTCGGCAGATAAAGATTTAATGCAACTTATTCGGCCTCATGTGGAATTTTATGATGGTATGAAAGATAAGTTTTTTACCGCGGAAGATGTTAAAGAAAAATTCGGGGTGTATCCGGATAAAGTGATAGATGTTCAGGCTCTTTCCGGTGATAAAATTGATAATATCCCTGGAATTCCGGGGATTGGTCCAAAAACAGCGGCGGAATTGGTTAATTTATATGGCTCGTTGCAAGGTGTTTTGGATAATGCGGAAAAGATTAAACAGGCAAAACGTCGTGAGTTGGTTATGCAGAATAAAGCTTCTGCCGAGCTATCTCTTAAATTGGTGACTTTGAAAAATGACGTGCCGGTGGAACATTCATTAGAAGAATTTAAATGTCAGGCGCCTCATGCCGAAACTTTATTGAACTTTGCTTCTGGATTGGGATTTAAAAGTATTTTGCCTAAGTTGCAAAAATGGATTGAAGACAGATGCTGCACTTTGGGTGTTGGTCAGCCGGTTGTAAAAGAAGAAAAACCTGTCAAGTATGTAAAAGTGCAAAATCGAGATGAACTTAAGCTGTTGTATCAAGAAATTTTACAGGCTGGACAATTTAGTTTTCAGGTGTTGCATAATGGGGTTGAACCCGAGGCGTTGAGTTTTAGCGCAACGGAAAACAGTGCGTATTATTTGCCAATTCCGCAAGTTGCTGGTGTTGCAGATTTGTTTGCGCATGAAGAATTTTCGTTGTTGCGGAATGAAACAGTTGTTAAATTTTTGACGGAGGTATTTGAAAATAAAAATATTTTAAAAATTGCTTTGGATTTAAAAACTCAATGGCATTATTTGAACAAAATTTGCGCTAAACAATTGGATTTATGGCCATATCACGATGTTGCAGTGATGTCGTATGATATTGATAGTTCTTTGCATGAACATACGCTTTCTGTGTTGAGTGAAATGTTGTTGGATAAAAAAATTGCTTCACCAAAATTAACACAAAAAATTAAAAAAATTGATTTTTTTTCTGAAGAATATGGTAATTACGTCTTTGAAACCGCTGATTATGTTTTGCGTATTTATAATTTGCTGAAAGATAATTTGTTTCACGAACATAAAATGTATGTCTACGAAATGTTGGACCGTCGGTTAATTCAAGTTCTGATGAAAATGGAAGACGAGGGAATAACAATAGATGAAAATTGTATGGCAGAGCTGAATGATGAATTTGCAAGGCAAATGAAACAAATAGAAAATGAAATTTTTACATTGGCCGGAACAAATTTTAATTTGAGCTCGCCTAAACAAATAGGAGAAATTCTGTTTGATAAGCTTGGTTTCAGCGGTGCTAAAAAAACAGCAGGAACCGGAAATTATAATACCAGCGCCGAAGTTTTGGAACAGCTGGCGGAAGAACATGAAATTGCCGCAAAAATTTTGGAATGGCGCAGTTATGCCAAGCTTAAATCTACCTATACCACGGCATTACTTGAGGTAAAAGATAAAAATAGTCGGGTGCATACGACTTTTTCGCAAACAGTTGTTAATACCGGACGTTTGGCTTCATCTAATCCAAATTTACAAAATATTCCAAACCGATCGGAAATTGGACGTAAAATCCGCGCTTGCTTTGTGGCGCGCGCGGGCTATAAAATTGTTGCCGCTGATTATAGTCAGATGGAATTGCGTTTGCTGGCATCGGTGGCTAATGTAAAAGCTTTAAAAGAGGCGTTTGCCGCCGGAATTGATATTCATGCCGCCACAGCGGCTCGGGTTTTTGGCTTGAAACCGGAAGAAGTTGACCGTGAACATCGTAACCGCGCCAAAGCCATTAATTTTGGCATTGTTTATGGTATTTCGCAATTTGGTTTAGCCAAACAAATCGGTACCACTAAAGAGATTGCCAAACAATATATAGATTCTTATTTTGCGGTAATGCCAGAAGTGAAAATTTATATGGAAAAGACCATAAATTTTGCGCGTAGTCATGGCTATGTTTTGACACCAATGGGGCGTAAATGCGCTGTATTGGGGATTAATGACAAAAATCACCGCATTGTTTCATTTGCCGAGCGCGCGGCGATAAACGCGCCAATTCAGGGGGGGGCGGCGGATATAGTTAAACTAGCCATGCAAAAAGTTTATCAGGCTATGAAAAAACATCAGTTGGATGGTCACTTGTTGTTGCAAGTGCATGATGAACTTGTTTTGGAAGTTAAAGCTGAACACGCAGCGCAGACAGCAGCTTTATTGCAAAAAATTATGGAAGAGGCGGCAGATACAACCGTAAAAATGGTGGTGGAAACAGGCATAGGCGACACTTGGGCATCGGCGCATTAAATAAACAAAATTTAATTTTTTTAGTTCGTAATATTTGATGAACTGAGCATATGTTAACCTTTCAGTCATAAATTGTGTCGTATAAAGGCATTAACAGATTAAAAGGAGAATGTGAAATGAAGAAAATTTTATTTATTATGGCTGGTTTATTGGCCGCCGTTTCGGCTAATGCCGGAGAGTATCGCCCATATGTCGGTTTTGATTATGTGAATATGACACCAAACTTAAAAGGTCGTTATGAAAATTCATTTGCTGAAAATTATGATATGGGTAATATTAACGCAGGTGTAAAATTTGTTGATTATGGTTCAATAGAATTTTTCGCCGAACGTTCAATGCAAGAAAAGAAAGTGTTTGGTGTAAATGTGGCTCGTAGCCGTTTGTATGGCTATGGCGCTGATGTTTTGATTGACATGTATAATGTTTCAGATGCCACAATTTTGGGTTCTGTCGGTTATGGACGTATTTCTTCAAACTTAAAATATAATGGTAAAAATGATAAAGACACCGCCAATGCTTTGCGTTTTGGCGTGGGTGGTGAAATTAATCCGACACCGGAATGGGGATTTCGCGCTATGTATCGTTATTCTTTGGCCGATGGCGATGCTTATAATAACAGCAAAGAATTTACAATTGGCGCACGCTATTATTTTTATTAATCAGATAGTGCGATTTTTTTTGAAAATTTGGGCGCTCACGCGGAAAAATGCGGGCGCTCTATTACTTTTTTCGCTTTTGCTTGAAAAAATCTTGCAATAATTGAGAACTTTCGTCGGCAAGAATGCCGTATTCAACTTGCGGCCGATGGTGACAAGTTGGCGCGTCAAAGAATTTTACGCCGCTGATGATCGCTCCGCCTTTTTTATCTGTCGCCCCAAAGTAAAGATGTTTAATTCGCACAAAAGATATTGCTGCCGCGCACATGGTGCAAGGTTCCAGCGTTACATACATATCCAAATCCCAAAGACGTGGCTGACCTAATTTTTTACAGGCTTTTTGAATTGCTAAGATTTCGGCATGAGCTGTGGCGTCACCATTATGAGCGCTTTGATTGCGAGCAACTGCCACAATTTCGTTTGTTTGCGGATTAACCACAAGGGCGCCAATGGGCACTTCGTCATTTTCAGCGGCTTCTTGGGCTAAATTTAAGGCTAAACGCATGTATTTTTCTTTTTTCATAGGTTCACTCTTTTTTCATAAATTTTTGCTAGTATAACTGAAATTATGTAAAAAGGAAGAAAAAATGGCGGAAAGATTGGCAAAATTTATGGCTCGCAGCGGTGTGTGTTCTCGTCGTGATGCCGAAAAATTAATTGAACAAAAAAGAGTTACCGTAAATGGAGAAATTATTGATACACCGGCTTTTGATGTTGGCGGAAGCGAAAAAATTTTGCTGGATGGTGAAAAATTACCGGAAATAGAACAAACTCGCCTCTGGCTTTATCACAAGCCGGCGGGGTTGTTGACCACTCATAAAGACACCGAAGCCAGAGCGACGGTTTTTGATCATTTGCCGGCAGGTTTACCTCGTGTGATTAGTGTTGGCCGCTTGGATTTAAATTCTGAGGGGCTACTGTTGTTAACAAATAATGGTGAGCTTTCGCGTAAGTTAGAATTGCCAGAAAATGGCTGGAGCCGACGCTATAAAGTACGTGTTCATGGTGTTATAAACAAGAAAAAATTAGCTGATTTAGCCAACGGAACAATGGTGGATGGCGTTAATTATGGTCCAGTTAAAGTGGAGTTGGAAAGTCAAAATGGAACAAACAGCTGGTTAATTGTAACTTTAAATGAAGGAAAAAATAGAGAAATTCGTAAACTTATGAAATCTATCGGTTTGGACGTGGCTCGGCTTATTCGATTGTCTTATGGTCCATTTCAATTGGGGAGTTTGAAAAAAGGCGAGGTGCGGGAAATTCCGCAGAAGGTTTTGAAAGAACAATTGGGGAGTAAAATAAATTTATGAGAATTGTGGCAGGACAATATCGCGGAAAAAAGCTTTTTGCACCGGAAGGCAAAGATGTTCGTCCAACATCTGAGCGTGCTCGAGAGGCTGTTTTTAATATCTTAAATTCCCGTTTGGGGAGTGATTATAGCTTTATCCATTTAGCGGATGTTTTTGCCGGAACCGGTGCGTTTGGGTTGGAAGCTTTGTCGCGTGGCGTGGCGTCTGTGACTTTGGTTGATAAAGACACAACGTTGGCGATGAAAAATGCTAAAATGTTCGCAAAAGAGCAAGATAAAATTAAAGTTGTTAAAGCCGATGCCTTGAATTTGCCCAGAACACGAACCAAATTTAATATGGTTTTTATGGATGCGCCATATGCAAAAGGTTTGACAGAAGAAGTTTTAAAACAATTAATTGTTAAGGAATGGCTTGCCAAAAATTTTATTTGTATTGTTGAAATCAGATATGATGAACATATTGATATTCCAGAAGAATATGAAGTTAAAGATGAGCGAGCCTATGGGTTGGCAAAAGTTTTATTTTTAGAGTCCAAAGTTGTAAAATAATTGTTATTTTTTGTCGAAAATTGGTTGCGAACATAAAAAAAATGTGATACTTTATAAAAAATGATAATGGAAAAGAGGCTACTATGGCAGACGTTTTATTAGAAAATACAAATGTTTTTGAATTAAAACCGGAATATCAAGTCGAGGCGTTGCGCAAAAGATTTGGCGCAGAACAGAATGCTCTTAAAGGAAATTATAATTCCAATGTGGTTGAAAAACATCGTATTCAAGGTGCCTATGAAGATTTTGTTTCCGATAAAGACGCAACGTTTGATTATGATCAGTCGAGTTTACTCGCTTATAAAGATGAATTAGAAAATGAACAACGTCAAGTTATTGAAAAAGCGGCAAACAGACGTGGTGAAATGGAACTCTTGGATAAATATGAAACTTCTTTTGCCTCTCTTTACCAAATTAAAGAGCAAAGTCAAAAATCCGGTGAACAAGCTTCTTTTTTGTTTAAGGAAGTTAGTCAGGATTATCCGGCGGGAATTATTACGCAAGAACAATATTATGAAATGGGGGCCAATCCCAAAGGTGAAGTCAAACAATTGGCTTTGCAAGTAAAATTGCCAGAAGGCGAACGTTTTGATTTGTTAATGCCTCCTTATGACAAACCGGGAGATGATAATAAAAAAGTTAAAGCTCAAATTGCTTTTGAACAAGATTCTTTGCAAACGTTGAATGCTGATAAATTAGCAAAAATAATGGATTTTTGCGAAAGTCATGGTTTATCAACATTTCAAATGGATGTTCCTTATTCATTTGATGGAAATATTGAAGCCGAAGAAAAAATCGGTGCTTTGTTGCAACAATTAAAAGAACAAGAAACACAAAAAGAAATAATTGCGATGCAAAATGAAGCTCACAATATCGAAAATGTCCAAAACAATGTGTTAAATAATGTACAAAATATTCAAGATGCTTCTCAAAATGCGGTTGTTTCGTCTGATGAACCACAACAGCAAGAAATTATTGAAACGGATACTGTCACGCAAAATAATGAAGCGTCTCAAGTTGTTGAAAAATCGGCAACACAAAAAAAAACGAAGCCGGAAAAAACAAAAAAAGATGCCGAAGCGGGGTTTGAAAAGTTTTTAGAGCGTGGTTTGTGTAAAAGTAAAGGGTTTTCTTATTTCAAAGAAACATCTTTTTCCGGTCGGACCAAGTATATTGTATATGACAAGGCTGATCGGGATAACCGTAAAAAAGACGGAAAAAAAGATAAAAATGGCGAAGCTAAGTTTACGTACAGTTTTAAATTGTTTATAAAAAAAGAAAATGGAAAGTTTCGCTTTGCCTATCGGACACCGGGAAGTAAAAAAATAGATGATTCCGTGGTTAATGGTATGGTGGGACAATTTAAGGACTTGGGGATTAAACGCGTGCGTTTTCCTGATGGTTTGCAAGATGCGGAAAAGAAACTTTGGCGAATTGCTTTGGCTGAAAATGGTATTGTTCCTGTTGGAATGGGATTGGATAAAGCCAAGGCCGAGGGAATGTTAAAAGCCGCCAAAGAAAAGTTGTCGTCAGAAGCTTATATTCAATATCGATATAAGTTGGCTTTGCAGATGGAAAAAGATAATCTGAAAAAAGGAAAAACAGTTTCTCCGTCAGAGCAAGATTTTATCGATAGCATTAAAAATAGTCAAAAATATATGGCGTTTACGGAAGGATACAGTGGAAAACTTAAAGGTATGTTGCGTGACAGTTTGGATGTGGCGGACATAAATCATGGCGATGGCGCCGTTGAAAAATCTGCCGCGTACATGGCTATGCGTCGTTTGTTTGATGTTTATAGAGAAACTGTTGATCATGCGGATATTCTGGGTAGTCAAAATCTCAGTAATGAAGAAAAACAAAAAATTAAAGCTGCTGGTTTAACGGGCCAAATCAGTGAATTTAATCCAGAACAAATGGGCCAATTATATGAAATTATAAAAGTAAAAAGCAAAGCTGACGCAAAAAAAGAAATAGATGAAGGTTTGTTGGATACGCGTGACGTGAATAATAAAGGCTCAAAAGGTGCAAAACGAGCGGATAATGTGATTATTAGAGAAGTTTTTGACGGTGCTCGCAATCGTTTTGAAAAAGTTAATGAAATTCTAGCGCCGCTTGGGGTGGATGAACTTAGTTTTCCTAAATCTTTTGGACGTTTGCATTATGATAACTTTTATAAAGAACATCCAGAATTTCAAAGAAAATTGCCACAACAAAACAATACGCCGCAACAAGCGCAGCCCGCACCGCCTAAATCTTCTGAAAATGGTCGCAATTTGAGTGCCTTTGTTCAAAGCTATAATAAGACAAAAGGAAGAGAATAGAACGATATGTAGAATAAAAAATCTCTGGCTTTAAGATTAAAGGCAGAGATTTTTTCATTTAGCTAAAAATTACTTTCCAGCGGTAAGGGGACGATGTTTTGGGGTGAAAAGCGTACCCGACAATTTTGGTTTTGTTGGTAATGATACGCCACACGCCAGGAACTAAAGACACAATTTCTAACAAGGGATACTTGCCGGCAAACCAAGTTGTTTTTGAACGGAAGCAACCATTGAAATTTGCATGTTCCACTTTTACGCTGACATGTTGATGTTTTTTGAGCTGCAAAAAAATTTTTTTGTTTTCCTTCAGCTCTTTGATTTCAAAATTTTGAACCATAATAATAAGATTTAGTCAAACAAAATAGTTTAAATGCTCATACTGTATAAAATAGTAT
>JBNMLT010000042.1:0-8017 GCA_050874965.1 Alphaproteobacteria bacterium | reverse complement strand
TTCAGCAACTTTTTTTTCTGAACCTGAATAAACGTTGACAACATACCAGCGAGCAGTCATTTGTTAAACTCCTATCCTAACATCAAAATTTTATCTACACCCCAAGCCAAAACAGCATCAACAATAAAGAAAAATACTGTGGCAATAGCGACTAAGGTGACAACCATAGCACAAGAAGGAACGACTTCTTTTTTTGTTGGCCAGGTAACTTTTTTTACTTCCTGCTTAACTTGGCGCAGAAACTGTATTGGACTAATACTCATTTTAAACCTTTTCAAATTAAATTGACAGAGCATATTTCTATACTCTAACCCATTGCCGCTAACATATTAAATAATTTTTTGTCTGTCAACAACATATTTGTGTTTGTCAAGCTAAAATAATTCAAGGGCTTGTGTAATTGGTTAAAGCGCAATGTCTATCTTGATCTGGCTAATAGCGTTGAATTTATTTTTAAAGGAGTTCCTTGTTTATCACACGGGGCGTAAGTTTCATTAAATTCTTTGCGTTGAATGCCATATATGTCGCCACTTTCTCTTCCGCTAATATTTAATACACCACCAGCTTTAATATCCATTTCTTCTCCCCAAGGCGCAGTAAATTGAATGTCTTCTTTTAAAAATAAAAACTCTTGCGCTCCACCTTTAGGACGATATTGTTTGGGATTGGCTGGATCAATTTCGTATCTTTTAGCAAAAGTTTTAGCATCAATAATGTATTGTTCGCCGCTTGGATTGGTTGCAACCATATCACCTTGTTCTTTTACAACATTTCTGGTTTCTTCGTGACCATCTTTCATTTTTGTAACAATTTCTTCGCCAACAACACCTTCACGGGCTGTAATGCGTGCTGTTTTGGCATATAATTGAGGCTTTTGCCCTGATTCTAATTTTTCTTGAACATAAGATTTTACATCGGTTACTTTTACCATGATTTTACTCCTGAATTTGGTGTCTAATTTCCACGTTTACTATGCCATATTTATATCCGATGTTCAATAATAATATAATGATTGAATTGTTTTTTTTCAGAAGTATGCCATAAAAAAAAACCGTCCTAGCGGACGGTATATTTATGGCGGAGCACATAGTGCAATCCACGGACTGTTAAAAAGATAAAAAAATATTTTGCACAACTATTGCTTTTATAGAGACTGTTTACCTATATAATAATTGATAGCGCTATCATTATGTTTAACTATTAAAAAAGGAGATTTAAATGCCTAAAAAATTATCAACATCAACAAAAGCATCATCTCGTTATAACAACGATTGCTCTGCTAAAGGAATTGTGTCAAATTTCAATAGAATCAGAAAAGATGCTGCTGTTACCAAGCCTATCTCAACAGGCTCAAGCATTGGAGATTATGCTAGTACTAAGATTCCATACATTGGACAAGTCATAAAAGCTTATAACAAAGGCTCTCTGGGCGGAGCTCATATTGCTCATGGTATCAATGCTTACAATGAAAGTTGTCGCAATCATAAGAAAAAATAAAGGAATAAATATTATTATAAACTAACCCAACTAATTCGAAAAAGGAGTACAAACAATGAAATTATGGTCAAAAGAAGCGCTTGTATTAGGCGGATTATCTGGTGTTTTAGAAACTCCTCTTTCTCTATTGGGTTTTGAAACCCTATCTGATATTTTATTTTTATTGTTTATCATTTGTATATTTATGCTTTGCTTCAACAAAACACCTAAATTTTTATCAAATTTTATATCCAATTACCCCAAAATATCATATTACCTGTGCGCCATTGGTTGGATTCCGTATTTTATGATAATAACAACAATAGCTTTTTTAGGAAGTGTTTATTTCGTTTCTTATTCTGAAGAATTTATTGTGCATTTTTTTCTCAGCTTGGTCTACATAAGTTTGGGAATGTCATTCATTTCTTTAATCATTGCCTTTATCAGAAAGAAAAGATTAGAGTATAAGGATAATACAAGACAATAGAAAATTTTCATTCTAAACTATAAGCATAGCCCAAAACCAGATAGGATTCAAACCGCGTTAAATAATTGTAAAAAAAGACTTTTATCAGGGATAATCCGTGTAACCAGCGGGAAACAGTCTCATAGGGTACACCTCACACTGACTCAACTAAGTGTTTGATTTATAAAGAAAATACGCTTCTAGCGCCTTTATCTTGAGTGGCAGGGGCAGTAAGATTGGCTACGCCGCCCCTGCGTTCATAGCCAAAGGCTACCGGCATACTAGCGTCTGCCTTTCGCTTGTGGTCGAACCACTTCTTCGTGAGTTCTCATCAACTGCCCCATGTGCCATAAAAAAAACCGCCCTTGCGGACGGTATGCTTATGGCAGGGGCAGTAAGATTCGAACTCACGACACTCGGTTTTGGAGACCGATGCTCTACCAACTGAGCTATACCCCTACAAAATCTTTCCGTTTTATATAATATAAAAAAATAGAAATCAAGTATTTTTTCAGTTGAATCTACATTTTATATAAAAGGAATTGGATAAATGGTGCCGCCATCTTTCACAAGGCGTCCTTCGTTTCTTTTCAAATTGTAATCGGAGCTTTCTCCTAAATCTTTATCATAAATGTCTTTATAATTTCCGAACAAGGAAATTGTTTCTTTTAGCCAGCGAGGCTTTGCTTTTAAATTTTCCCACATTTGAGGTTCGTCACCCAGAAGATTGCGAATTTCCGGATTGTCATTAGAAGCATAGAAATCCAGATTTTGAACATTAATATTGTATTGTTCCGCCAAAAACAGAGCATTAAATATCCATTTTAAGGTTAGGCGTAATTCGTTATTATCTTTTTTAACATAAGCATAAACAGGATGTATGGCTATTTGTTGTGGAAGGATTTTTGCTTTGGCGCCGGATAAGTCTTTTAAAATGCCATTAAGCATTAAGCCACTGGCGGTCATCATTTGGCAGCGATTGAGCATAAAAGCTTCTTTTGCTTCTTTTAAAGTGCCAAAAGTTAAATAAGTAAAACCTAAATTTTGACGCATATTGTAGTCGTCAAAATTTTTATAATAATCCGAATCGGTGGATAAACAAATTTTTTTGCCTTTGTAATCATTTAAATTTTCTGAATCGTCTTCGTGAACCATAAGCATTTGATGGTCATAATATAAAAAACCTGCGCTTAAAGCTTGGCCGGACGTTTCTGTTTGGGCGGAATAGGCGCCGCCACTGAGCATAACATCTATCCTGTCTTCATTAAAGGCTCTTGTCATGTTTTTTTGCGAAACATTGACCATTTGAATCTTTTTGTTGTCGCCCAAAAGAGCTTGGGCGATAATGCGACATAAATCGGCATCAACGCCGTGCCAGATGCCGTCTTCTTTATAGGCGTAAGATTTTACACTTAAATCACTACCGCAGCGGACTTTATTATTCCACACTATTTGCTCAATGGGGCTTTTTTGTTGTTGAATTTGTGGCGCGTAGGGATGATGAATTTCTTGCTGAGGATAGGAAATTGCTGTCGTATAATCGGAATTTATCTGCGCTTGTGCCGATGTGATTATTAAACTTGTTGCCAATATGCCGAATGCAAAAAATATTTTCATCTTCTTAACCATTTTATGCTAATGTCTTTTATATCAAGATCAGTTTATAGGATTTGAAATGAAAAGAAAATATTTTTTGTTACTTATTATACTTTTTTTGAGCTTTGTTTGTTCTTTTTCTGGTTTGGCGGCAGAAAATATTAATCCAAGTGCGGCGGAAAAATGGGCTAATAGTAAAGGTGAACAAATTTTGCGTATTTTGGCTGACAAAAATTTGAAACGTAAATATAAAGAATTGGATACTATTTTATACAATGATATAGATTTGGATAATGCGGCAAAGTTTGTTTGTGGAAAATATTGGAAAAAAATGACTGCGGAACAACAACAGAAGTATGTTCCTCTGTTTAAAAGGTATATAAATAGTATTTATAAAAGCTACCCTTTGGATTTTGGTGATGGTAGTATTGGTTTTAAGGTGCAAAAGGTTGTGCCGACAAAAACTGGGGCGGATGTATGGTGTTTAATTAAGTTGGAAAAACTGATTAATCCGTCAGAGGCAAAAAATGAAAGTGGTTTTAGCGTTTTGTTTTCTTTAACAAAAAATAAGGGGCATATACAAGTTCGAGATTTAAAAATAGGCGAAAGCAGTTTGCTTATGGCTATGCGTAATCGATTTTATAAAATGATTTATGAAGATAATGATGAAGAATTAGATTGGTTTTTAGAAGATTTGGAAACAATCACAAAAGATAATGAACAAAAAAATGAGCAAAATTTAGAAAACGCTGCATTTTAATGTTGAAATCAAATGGCAACATCTATATTATACGCAAAGATTTTAATAATTTGCGTATAATATAGGAAAATAAATGTCTGAAATAAAAGTAAGATTTGCTCCAAGCCCTACAGGCTTTATGCATATTGGAAACACCAGAACTGCTTTGTTTAACTGGCTTCTGGCGAAAAAACTCGGCGGAAAATTTATGCTGAGAATCGATGATACGGATCGATTGCGTTCCAAAAAAGAATATGAAGACGCTATGCGAGAAAGCCTGGTTTGGCTAGGATTTAATTGGTGTGAGGAAGCTCGCCAATCGGCTCGGTTTGACCGCTATAATGAAGTGAAAGAACGTTTAATGGCGGAAGGGCGTATTTATGCTTGTTATGAAACCCCTGAAGAGCTTGAAATTAAACGGAAACGCGCCATGGCGAAGGGATTGGCTCCGGTTTACGACCGTCAAGCTTTGCATTACACATCTGAGGATTTGGCAAAATTCAAGGCGGAAGGCCGCAAACCACACTATCGTTTTAAATTGTTGGATGGTGTGATTGAATGGGATGACATTGTGCGCGGTCATTGTCGTTATGAGGCGGAAAAACTTAGTGACCCGATTATCATTCGCGAAGACGGGAGTTATTTGTATCACTTGCCTTCTTGCATTGATGACAGCGATTTTGGCATTACCCATATTGTGCGTGGTGAGGATCACACAACCAATACCGCGTCGCAAATTCAAATGTTTGAAGCTATCGGCGGTAAAGTTCCAACCTTTGCACACTTGCCGCTTTTGACCGGTACGGAAGGAAAGTTGTCAAAACGTTTAGGCAGTTTGGGTGTGCGTGAGTTGAAGGCCGAGGGCGTGGAAGCCATGGCTATTTGCGCGTTTTTGGCTAAATTGGGAACATCTGAGGCGATTGAACCTTATTATTCGCTGGATGAGTTGGCTGAATCTTTGGACTTTAATAAATTGGGGCGTTCTCAGCCTAAATTTGACGAAGAAGAATTAAAACACTTTAATACTAAGGTGGTGCGTTCAATGCCATATTCATTGGTAAAAGACCGCATTGACGCCGATGAAACATTTTGGAACGATGTGCGTGCCAACTTAACCGTTGTTGATGACGTGAAAGTTTGGGAAAATATTTGCCATAAAGAAGTTACACCAATTATTGAAGATAAAAGTCTGACGGATTTAGCGGCTGAATTGTTACCGGCCGAACCTTGGTCGGAAAACACCTTTAATGAGTGGCTTGGGGCGCTTAAAGCTCAAAGCGCTAAAAAAGGGCGCGAGTTGTTCCATCCATTGCGCAAAGCTTTAACCGCGCTTGATGACGGTCCGGAACTTAAAATTTTGTTGCCGCTGATTGGTTATGCCAAAGCTAAGCAGCGTTTACTGGGACAAAAAGCCTAAAAAATATAAAGAGCAGGAGAAAATTATGGTCAAGATATGTTTGCATAACACTCTGAAACAGCGCAAAGAAGAATTTATCCCAATTGATGCTAACAATGTGCGGATGTATGTCTGTGGCCCGACTGTTTATGATAAGGCCCATTTGGGAAACGCTAAAACGCCAGTTGTTTATGATGTTTTGTATCGTCTTCTTTGTTATGTTTATGGACAAGATCATGTGACCTATGTTTCTAACATTACAGATGTGGATGACAAAATTTTAAACAAACACAAAGAAACCGGAAAATCGATTCGGGAGATTACGGAGCAAACGTATAATTGGTATTTGGACGACATGAAAAAGCTGAATGTTTTATCGCCGAATTATCGTCCGCGTGCGACGGAATATATTCCGGAAATGATAAAGCTTGTTGAATTACTTTTGCAAAACGGGCATGCATATATTGCTGAAAATCAAGTTTTGTTTGATGTCGACTCTATGCCAAATTACGGTTTTCTTTCTGGACGCTCAATGAAAGAAATGGTTGCCGGCGCACGGGTTGAAGTGGCTAGTTACAAAAAGAATCCGGCTGATTTTATTTTGTGGAAGCCATCAGACGCGGATCAACCCGGTTGGAATAGCCCTTGGGGCTATGGCCGTCCGGGGTGGCATTTGGAATGTTCGGCAATGAGCTCTAAACTTTTGGGAAATGATTTTGATATTCACGGCGGAGGCTCGGATTTGATTTTCCCTCATCACGAAAACGAGTGCGCGCAGTCTTGTTGTGCTTATCCGGGGACGCATTTTGCCCATTATTGGGTGCATACCGGAATGTTGATGATTAACGGTGTTAAAATGTCAAAATCTTTGGGTAATTTTTATACCGTTGATGAAATTTTGGCTAAATATCCGGCGGAAGCCTTGCGGTTGCTGTTTTTAACCACGCATTATCATCAACCCTTTAATTTTACTTTTGAAGGTTTGGAACAGGCTAAAAATGTTTTGGATAAGTTCTATAATGCTCTTTTAAAAAATGCCGATGTTCCGACAAAAAAAATTGCTCCGAGCGAAAAACTGATTGAGGCTTTGGCTGATGATTTGAACACGCCGTTGGCTCTTTCGTATTTACACGAAACACTGGGTAATTTGAATAAAGCGGAAACAGAAGAGGAACGTTCTAAATATAAGTCTGAGTTGTTGGCTAATGCCTATATGTTGGGTTTGTTATACAACGATGCTGAAAGCTGGTTTAAAGGCACGGATGAAGATACTTCCGAAATTGAAGGATTAATAGCCAAACGGGCAGAAGCTAAAAAGAACAAAGATTGGGCGGCGGCTGACGCTATTCGGGAAGAATTGAAAGCGAAAGGGGTCGTTTTGGAAGATAGCGCACAAGGAACAACTTGGAAACGTCTGTAATTTGGATATTTGTTATCTTGTAGAGGGAGAAATGGAAAATTTTCTCCTCTATTTTTTTGCGTCTGCAAATTTAATAGAACAGTAGTAATGTGAATTATTTTTAGGTAATAAATTTAGGAGTAAAAATATGGCACAGGATAAAAAGAGAAGAAAGGTAAGAAGAATAAGCATAAGATTTAAGATTATTCTGCCCATAACTGCTATAATGGCGGTTATGGCATTTATTTTGGGAATTACCGCAAACAGGGCAGTACAAAATGGAATGGCACAGCTTGGCGGTGAGGAGGCTGTAATGGCAGCTAAGGCGGCTGTGAATGTGATAGACGGTGATAAGCTGGAAAGGCTGTACGGGAATAATGGAAATGGAGAAGCGTATGAAAAAATAAGGCTGGCGATGGATGACGTGAGGCGTGAGCTGGGCATTCTTTATATGTACACCTTGTATGAACAGGGTGGAAGAATATACTACGGTATTGATACTGCTGAGACTGATGCCTGTGAGTACGGCTCAGATTTTGATGCGACATACGATGAGCTGTCAGATGTGTTTGATGGAAAAAGTTATACGGACAATGTAATAGAAAATTACGGGGATTATTCTATAATTACATCCTATGCCCCTGTGTTTAATCGTGATAACAAAGTTATAGGAATTGTTGCCTGTGATTATGATGCGACAAATATAGAGAAAAGAATATCAGATACCAACACCGCAAATATACAAGTGGCAGTTATAGGCCTTATTTTAGCAGTTACAGCGATGAGCTTGATTGTTGCAGTTATCATAAAAAATATCAACAAGGTTGATAATAAAATATATGATATTGTAAACAATGAAGGAGATTTGACGCAAAAACTTGATATCAGGTCAGGCGATGAATTTGAAAACATTGCTGATAATGTAAATGCTCTCTTAAATTATAT
>JBNMLT010000041.1:0-8138 GCA_050874965.1 Alphaproteobacteria bacterium | reverse complement strand
GTAATATATTATTGCATATAAAATAGTAAAAATATATTTAACGGTGTAAAAAATATTTCTTGCATAATGTGTGAAAACAACATACAATAAAATCGTATTAAATAAGTATTATGGAAAAAATTATGGCAATTATCTGTGCTGTTTTCAAATCTTTCTAAGGAAGAAATGTCCATTATGCTTATATTGAATGTTTAACTCCTTAATTTTTTTCAAGATATGAATAGAGCTGTGATTTTGGGTGTTGTTTCTTTCTTTGTGCTTATGTACATTGGTGCCAAGTTTAATAACGCATTGCCTATTGATTTGGATGGAAATCAGGAAAACGTCGAATATCTGTTCGGGGCTTTCTTTTCTGCTATAAGTCTTATTGTAGCGACGTTCCAGCGTCACTACAATAGAAAGTTTATGGCGCTTGCGTTAGTGGTATATTTTATTTATCCGGCATTGTGCGGCTTAGAAACTATTGTTGCGGCAGTAGTTTTTTGCATTCTCGGCTTTGTCGTAATGAATAAAACAGTCGTAAGAAATCTGAAATATGATTTGGAACACCCATAAAAAAACATCGTTGTCTTGTATATAGACAGCGGTGTTTTTTTATGGAGAAATGTGCATAACCATCTGTAACCTTTTGAAAAAATCATCTTTTATTATATAATACGCCCAGTTTAATTATGACTGTACAGGTGAAAAGTATGGAAAATCAAGATAATAAAAAAATGGTGGTGTTGCAGGTTTTGCCGGAATTGGGGCAGGGCGGTGTGGAACTCGGAACAATTGAAATTGCATCTGGATTGCAAAAACGCGGTATTGAAAATTATGTGGCGTCGGAAGGCGGACGAATGGAATATAATTTAGAACGCCTTAAAGTGAAACACTTTACTTTGCCTTTGAAAACAAAAAATATTTTTAAAATGTATTTAAATTCGTTGCGGTTGGCAAAAATTATCAAAAAATATGGCGTTACAATTGTTCACGCTCGTTCGCGCGCGCCGGCTTGGAGCGCTTATTGGGCGGCTAAGCGATGCGGTGTGCATTTTGTCACCACTTTTCATGGAACATATGGTTTGGGACCATGGGGAATTAAAAAGTTTTATAACAAAATTATGACCTATGGCGAACGGGTTATTGCTATTTCCAACCATATTAAACAGCATATTTTGAAAAATTATAAAACTGATGAAAATAAAATCCGCTTGATTCACCGTTGCGTGAATATGGATAATTTTAACGTTGAAACCACATCGGCTGAACGAATGATTAAATATTTGGAAGACAATAATATTCCCGAAGACAAGCCGATTGTGACACTTATTGGTCTTTTAACCAATTGGAAAGGACAAAAACTTTTGATTGAAGCGCTTCATTTAATTGCCGATGAAGATTTTTTCTGCGTGTTGATTGGAGATGATCAGGGACGTAAAAAATATTCGGCAGAGTTACGCAAAATGATTGCCCAATATAATATGACGGAGCGTTTTTTATTTATTCGAAATGTTAAAGATGTTCCGGCCGCCATGATGGTTTCGGATGTGGTGCTTTCAACCTCAATTGAACCGGAAGCATTTGGCCGCATTGCCATTGAAGGACAAGCTATGGGCCGTGTCGTGGTTGCTTCAAATATTGGTGGTTCGGTTGAAACAGTGATTGATGGTGTAACCGGTCGCCTTTATGAAAGCACAAGCGCAAAAGCTTTGTCCGAAGCTATAAAATGGGCTTTACATCTATCAACCGATGAACGGAAAAAAATTGGTGCCGCCGGTATAAAAAATGTAAAAGAACATTTTACAAAACAAATTATGTGTGATAAAACGATAGAGGTTTATAAAGAATTGATAAACTTATAGTGAACTTTTTAATAGTGAAAAGGTAGAAAAAATGGTTAAAATTAAATTGCCTGATGGCAGTGTCTTAGAAGAAAAAGATGGCGTTTCCGGATTGGAAATTGCCAATAAAATCAGCTCTGGTTTAGGAAAAGCGGCTTTGGCCGTTTCCGTTAATGGTACATTACAAGATTTGACAACCCCTATAACAACCGATTCTACAGTCACTATTATTACCGCTAAAGATAAAGAGGGTTTGCAAATTTTGCGCCATTCTTGTTCTCATGTGATGGCTCAGGCGGTTAAAGAATTGTGGCCAGACGCTCAAGTGACAATTGGTCCGGCTATTGAAAACGGTTTTTATTATGATTTTTCATGCAAAGAAAACTTTACAACGGAAGATTTTGCTAAAATTGAAGCGAAAATGCATGAAATTGTGAAACGTGATGAAAAAATTGAACGAATTGTAATGTCTCGACAAGAAGCTGTTGAGTTTTTCAAAAAGTTGGGAGAACATTATAAAGTACAGATTATTGAAGATTTGCCGGAAGATGAAACAATCACATTGTATCGTCAAGGAAATTATACCGATTTATGCCGTGGTCCGCATGTTCCATCAACCGGTAAAATCGGCGACGCTTTCAAAATTACAAAAGTTGCCGGCGCTTATTGGCGTGGCGATGCAAATAATGAAATGTTGCAACGTCTGTATGCAACGGCATGGCCAACCAAAAAAGAATTGGATGCTTATTTAACCATGCTTGAAGAAGCCGCAAAGCGTGATCATAGAAAATTGGGCAAAGAAATGGATTTATTCCATTTTGAACCAGAGTATGCGCCGGGCGCTGTGTTTTGGCATGATAAAGGATATCGTGTTTACCGCAAATTGATTGAGTATATGCGCAATCGTCAAGAACATAATGGGTATGAAGAAATATCTACTCCGCGTATTATGGACAAGTGCTTGTGGGTGACCTCCGGCCACTGGGATAAATATGGCGCGCACAACTATTCCGGAAAAACGGAAGATGGTAAAGAATTTTGCGTTAAACCAATGAATTGTCCAGGGGGACTGTTGGTTTATAAACAAGGTGTTAAATCATATCGTGATTTGCCGTTGCGTATGGCTGAATTTGGTAAAGTCAACCGCTATGAAGCGTCCGGCTCTTTAATGGGGCTGATGCGCGTGCGTGAATTTACGCAAGATGATGCCCACATCTTTTGCACGCCGGAACAAATGGAAGATGAATGCATTCGCACAATGAAATTGATTTTTGATATTTATAAAGACTTTGGTTTTGATAATATTAAAATCTATTTGTCAACCCGTCCGGACAGCATTTATCGTATTGGTTCTGATGAAATTTGGGATTTGTGTGAAAATTCCTTGGCTCACGCATTGGATAAGCATGGCTATAAATATGAAATCAATGCGGGCGAGGGCGCTTTCTATGGCCCTAAGCTTGAATTTATTTTGCGAGATGCCATCGGCCGAGAATGGCAATGTGGAACTATTCAAGTGGATATGAACTTGCCGCAACGCTTTGATATTTCTTATATTGGGGAAGATGGCGAAAAACATCAGCCGGTAATGCTTCATCGTGCACTGTTTGGATCTATTGAACGGTTCTTGGGTATTTTAATTGAACATCATGCCGGAAAATTGCCTTTGTGGTTGTCTCCGGAACAGGTGGTGGTTGCGCCAATTGTAAGTGAATTTGACGATTATGCCAAAGAAGTTGCTGAAACTTTGACTAAGGCAGGTTTATCGGCTAAAACTGATTTACGCAATGAGAAAATCAATTACAAAGTTCGTGAACATTCATTAGAAAAAATTCCGGTAATTGCCGTTGTCGGTGCTAAAGAAAAAGAAAACCGCACAGTTACGGTTCGCCGCTTGGGCTCTGAAAAGCAAGAAGTTATGTCTTTGGATGACTTTGTGGCTCAGTTGCAAAAAGAAGCGGAGATGCCGCATCGTTTTGAATAATAAAATGATGTAAACATTTGCTTAAAAGCGAGGGTAATTATTTTTACTCTCGTTTTTTTGTGGCTGAAAATCAAGCATTTTTGAGTAAATTGCTTTTTTGAGCATTATTGTTTTAGTCGAGTTTTTAGAGAGCTCAAGTCCGTTTTTTGTGGTTTTGCGCGTTTTAGCCCGTAGCTTACTTTTCCTGAAATTTTTTTGCTTTAATTTATTGTTTAGTTTAAGATGAGGCTGGATACAATGAAAAAACGCTCTAGCGGTTAGTTAGGCGAGAGCGTTTTTTCAGATATATCAGCAATTAGAAATTATATTTGATACCAGTATTGATTACCGTTGTGTGCTTGTCTTCCATAAACTGGCTGCCACGCAAATAAAATTCCAATGCTTTATAGCTAAATGTTATATCCGCGCGGACAATCATTCTGTTTCTATCAAAAATATCTTCGCTTTCAATCAGATAATAACCATCCATATCGTGAATACGGGTGCGCATGGTGTGATATGGCTGAGATAATTCCCGATAATAACTTCCACCTAAACGACCTTTGATTTTGCCATTTTCGCCATAAATAGTTTCTTTGGCAACATAAAGACCGGCGCCGCTTTCCACGGATAAATTATTGGTTCCTTTGACAACCAGCGCGGATGTTTTTGAATCGTCTTCTTTGATTTTGTTCTGATAATAGCCGGAAGCATTTAGTTCTAACTGAGGCTCAACTGTCATAAAACCAAGGTCGTAGGTATAGCGCATTTCATTGTTTAAGCCATATAAAACATCACTGGTATTTCCCTCGATTCGAACATTTTCGGATTGTCTTTTGTATTTGCCGTCGGCATATCCTAAACGAGCCACTCCGGCATATTTCCAACGATTACCAAAGTCGTGCATATATGAGCCCAAAGCTTGAGCAAAAGTGGCTTTTCGGCTGGAATTGTCATCATAATCCGAATTGAAACGGGTGAGGGCAACGCCAAGACCAAAGCGCTGACGATTGTTCAGTTTTACATCGGCCAAGAAATACGAGCTGTTTGCGGTGTTTTCATAACCGGTGACACGACCTTTGGAAGAACGGTCTTGAGCAAGATAGTCGTAACCAACCATCATGCGTTCATTGGTTAAATCTTGCGAGAACATGTTATCCGTAACCAGATTGGACAAGCTACGGAAAATATTCATGTTTTCTTGAGCAAAGTTTGGTAATAAGCTGAGGCCAAACTGTTGGTTGAGTGTGGTGTTTAATTTTTGCGCCGATGTTTGAGATTTGAGCAGGTCAAAAAATTCAGCGTTTTTCTGCGCCTCGTAATTGCGTTGCAAATAAGCGGCAAAGGATTTATTGCTTACCACATCATCAAACTTTTTCATGGTCATGACAATATTGTTTTCTTGAAGCGAAGCATTAAATAAAGCGGAGCCTGAATTGAGCTCAACATCGTTGGCATCTCCGACAAAAGCGTTGTTTGAAGTGTAGGTTTTATCAAAACCACCGGTAACAATATCCGCCGCGGCCGTAATTTTACCGGAGATTTTCGGCGCTTCTATTTTTCCGTCTTTCGCCAAAATAAATTCGCCACCACCCAAGCTGGATGTGTCTAATTTATCTTCAAAAGAGATGGAGCCGCTATTGACTATTTTTGATGTTTCATCCGCATAAAAAGCTGCTGAAGTTGTTGCTATGTGAGTGTTATCAATATATTGATTTCCATTTTCATCTTTTGTCACAATAGAACTAATTTGTTTTCCGCCAATGATTATAGTTCCGGTGTTTGTAATTGTAGATCCTTTTTCCGCATACATTCCATAACCTCTTTTGATGTTAATAGTTCCTCTATTAATGAGTTTAGAATTGTCAGAAGCATACATACCATAAATGTTGTTTACGCTTTTCGCAACTGATGGAATGGAAATAGTTCCCTCATTGTAAGCTGTGGCTCCATTGCTTGCTTTAATGCCATAGATGGCTCCCCCTCCAACGCCTTTTTCGGCTTTTATGTCAATCAATCCATCTTTTCTATTATATCCAATATGGTTACCAGTAACACGAATCCCAATGAATTCTATGTTGTATTTACTGTTTGCAGAACCATTGTAAATTTCTATTTTTCCATAGTTTTCAGCATCATGATAATAAGAATTTATACCAATAGATGTACCCACACCGCCGGATGTTCGCCCCAGAGTTATTGTTCCATAATTTTTATTGACAAGGGATGTGTATTTTACGGCATTGGCATATTTAATATCATAATCAGTCAGACCAATAATGGTTCCAGAATAAGAAGTTGTGATTTTTATGTTTGAATCTTTGCTGTTACCACCGCCTAAGACGCCAGTTATATTGCTATCGGCATTATTTCCCGTGATGGTGATATTTCCAACTCCTCCATTGTTGGATCCATTATCAACGCGGCCCAATATACCAATGGCCGAAGAGGCGCCGTTCAGGGTTATATTTATGTTTCCGGTACTTCCTTGACCAACCGCGGTGTAATGCGTTGTATCGGAGGCATTATATATGCCTATACTCGTCAGGCTCGAAGCTTCTGATGTTATACTAATATTTCCGGTGGCCCCGTTTGCCGCGTTTGTTCCATTGTGAATGCCAATGCCTGATCCGTTAATGGTTATTGTTCCGGTGGCCCCTTCGCCGTAAGCGTTATAAGCATAGTTTGTTGCTTTTATACCATAATTGTAGGTTGAAGTGTTTCCTATTATCTCAATTGTTCCTTGAGCGTTTTTTCCATAAGCGTTATAGGCATGTTTTCCGGTGATACCACTTCCTTCCATGTTTCCAAAAGAATTGTCTATTGTTATTTTGCCGACAGCATTTTCTCCGAAAGCGTTGTAAGCGTTTCCATTTGCAGCGTAAACACCATGTCCTGTTTTGTTATCGTTGATTATTATTTCGCCATCAGCTCCTTTCCCATAAGCATTATATGCGTAGGCGTTTTCAGCTTCGGCATAAAGTCCATAAACATTATATCCCTCTAAAGTAATTGTTCCTTTAGTTGCAGAGCCATTGGTGGCATAAGCATTGGCTAATAAGGAAGGAGATGTGTCAGAGGCAGTCAAAGAGCTTTTTAGCCCATAAATAGATGGGGCCATGTTTCTGTAGGAATTGGTGATTTCTATTGTTCCGGTTCCGTCGTTTGTTGCGTTTATAGCGTTTGGGGCGTTTATGCCTGTTACAATGGAATGATAGTTTATCAAAGTATTTTCAATTTTAATTGTCCCATTTCCGCCAAAAGCATTGTAGGCATAAACTGAATTATTTGTGCTATCAATATTGATACCGGTTAGGGTTTTGCAATTTTTACAATTAAGGGTGATGTTTCCGGTGCCTTTATATGAGTTGTAGGCATCGCCAATAGCAAAAATTCCATAGGCTTCTGCGGCATTTTCTGCCTTTAATATTATTTTGCCGGTTTTATCTGTGAATGCATTAACGACTTTGGGCGTGTTGGACGACACAGATGCAAGTCCAATAACCTTTTGGTCGGAGACCTCTAAATCTATGGTAGAATCAACATTTTTGGCGTTATACAAATCTTTTTCTTTATTTTCACCAGATTCAGAATAATTTGTAAAACCGGCGTAATAAGTTTTGCTGTCATACGGAATTTGTGTCGCCCTTGTATCATCTATATATGTTTTTTGATTGTCATTAGCCACAAAATCTTTAGATGAAAAATCTGTTTGTTCGGTGCAAGTCGTGCCATTTTGCGTATAACCGCTGAGGCAAGAGGAAAAATGAAAATGATCGCCGTTGCCATCGGTGCAAATTTCACAAAAAGCGCCATCCGGACATTCTGTTAAATTGTAGGTGGTGGTATTGCATGTCGTGCTACAACTTAAACCGTCTGAGGATATGTAAAAACCATCGTTGCAAGAATTTATGCTATAAAGTGTTCCTTTAGAGTTTGTGCATTGATTACACTGAGCATTATCCGGGCAAGTAGCTAGAGGAAATTCATTTTGAGAGCAAGTTTTTTCACAGGTACTGCCATTGGTATCAAATTCATATCCATTTTGACAAGAGTTTAACTTATATCTTTTGTTTTGGGAATCAGAGTTACAACTGGAACAGTTGCCACCTGTTGGACAAGTTTCGAGAGGATAGTTTTCAGCTGTGCATTGTTCGGCCGGAATAAGCTCGCACGTTGTTCTGTCGGCGCTGATTTGGTAGGCGTCTTCGCAAGATTCTATGGTATAATGCGTTTCTCCAAGGCTATCCGTGCACACATTGTCACTACAGGTGGCGTGCGCCGGACATGCGCCTTTAATGGGGTATGTATCCGCGGAGCAAGTCGTTGTGTCGCCAACGTAAACACATTGT
>JBNMLT010000040.1:0-8171 GCA_050874965.1 Alphaproteobacteria bacterium | reverse complement strand
CGCTTATAGATTTTCGTTATCAACAGCATTTTAAGGCTCAAAAAGGCCAACAAGGTATGGGTTCGGAAATGACGGGCTATAAAGGTGAAGACCTTATCATTAAAGTTCCGGTCGGTACCGAAATTGTGGCTGAAGATGGTGAAACAGTGATTGCCGATATGGTAAAACCTGGTGAACGCTTTTTAATTGCTCGCGGTGGTAAAGGGGGCTTGGGAAACACTCGTTTTAAAAGTTCCACCAATCAGGCTCCACGCTATGCCGGTCCGGGAACTCCCGGAGAAGAAATTTGGGTATGGCTACGCTTAAAAATTATCGCCGATGTCGGTTTAATTGGTTTGCCTAATGCCGGTAAATCCACCTTTTTGTCAGCAGTTACATCTGCTCGCCCGAAAATTGCCTCATATCCGTTCACAACTTTGCATCCGCATTTGGGTGTGGCGTGGATAAATGGCAAGGAATTGGTGTTGGCTGATATTCCGGGGTTGATTGAAGGGGCTCATGAAGGTGTTGGTTTGGGTGACAGATTTTTGAAACATGTTGAGCGCTGTTCGGTGTTTTTACATCTGTTGGATGGTACTTCCGAAGATGTGGTCGCTGACTATTTGACGATTCGCAAAGAGTTGGAATTGTATAATGATAAGCTGAAAACCAAAGCCGAAGTGGTGGCGTTAAACAAATGCGATGCCTTAACCGATGAAGAAATTGCCGATAAACTTTCGGCTCTGCGGAAAGTAACCCAAAATCAGGTTTTTGCTATTTCGGCTGTTGCCGGTAAAAATCTGAATGATTGTTTATCAGCTGTGGATAAGTTTGTTATACATAAACAAAAAGCAAAAACAGAAAATATAATAAATGACGCTCCAATAACGGAGCAACCAACAAAACCTTGGTCTCCGTTGGACTAATTAAAGGAGTAAAATCGTGGCAGTAAAAGATACAAAAGTATTAGATATAATTACCAAAGCTTTGGATGATATGAAAGCTGAAGATGTTTCAGTGATTGATTTGGAAGGAAAAACTTCAATAGCCGGATATATGGTGGTGGCAAGTGGTACTTCCAACCGTCATGTGGCCTCTATCGCGCAGAAAATAGAAGAAGCCTTAAAAGCCGCCGGACATCGTTGTTCAGTGGAAGGAGAAACCAAAGCCGATTGGGTTTTGATTGACGCGTTTGACGTGATTGTCCATATTTTCCGTCCGGAAGTTCGGGAGTTTTATAATTTGGAAAAAATGTGGACATCCGCGGCTAATTTGCGAAAAGAATAATCTGTTTTCTTTTATCTGAATGTGCTTTGTTTAGAAATAGACAGAGCACATTTTTTCACATTAAGAAATCCCGTAAAAACGGGGTTTCTTAATGTAAATTTAAGGTTCTATGGAACTTTTATATCCGCGAGCAAATCAAATTTGACATACATTTGTCCGGTTCCAAAGCTATCTGCGGCGAAACTTTCACAGTATTTTGCGGCAACAGCTGGAGAAACAGGTTTGAAACGCTGTTTACCAAATTCTATGCAATAATAGGCAGCATCATTCAAACTAGCGTCATTGCAATTAGCAGACTGATCACTAGATAACGTAAATGCATAACCCCATAGTGCACCATACCCAAGATCAAAATAATTATCGGGAGCAATTACAATTCCTTTCATGTCAGCGTTTCTCCAGTCATAAGTTAAAAGGGGGACGCATAAATTTTGTGGCACAAGAACACCGATAGACAATACAGAAAAAATATCATCTTCTCCATATCCAACGGGGTTGATAAGGGTTAAAGGCGAAGATAAACCAATCCTTTTTTCTACTTCAAATTCAAAAGTGTATTCCGGTGGTAAAAGTCCCATGTCTTGAATTTTATCCCAAGCATCATTCACTAATCCGCTATCGAAATTATCATAAGTTTTTTGGCTGATATAAGCCGTTTTGATAGTGGCGGAAATATCGGAAATCATATTGACAATTTTATTGACATGAATTTTTTCCATAGCCTTTGAATAACCGGCAATACCGCCGACGGACAGGACGCCGATAATGGCGAGAACGCCCAGCATTTCAATCATGGAACGTCCAGAGGAAACCGCTTTATCTACGCCCTTGATAAGACTCTGTTCTCCGTTATACTCGGGCTTGACCCGAGAATCTAGATCCTCGGGACGGGCTAAAAGCCACGCCCGAGGATGACAAAAGAGAGAGTTTGTCTTAATATGTGTTTTTAGTCGTTCCAAAAGTGTGGCGCATTGACACACAACATCCAAGCTCTTAGTAAAATTCCATTGATGGTCATACTCGGGCGTGACGAACAGTCTGACCCGAGTATCCAATAAAGGAGAGTTTTTCGCATGGATTCTCGGGATAAACCCGAGAATGACAGGGAAAAAGTGTTTTATATGGATTCTCGGAATAAATCCGAGAATGACGTTTAAGGTGCGTTTGAGAATGTTTGTGCTTAACCCTTTATTTCCGTTATTCTTGATGAATGGACTGGCGTCCGAAGTCGAGAATGACGATTCTTGTAAGAATGGTTTATGTATGTGGTTTATAATTTTATTAAATTTTCTAAAAGAATCTGCAAAAAACTCTGTAACGGCAAAAAATGCGCTTTTTTGCGAATGTTTAGAATTTACAGAGAGAGAGAGACCTTTGCATAGCTTTTTTTCATCTTTTTTCATTCTTTACCTTTTATAGGGTATAATATAATCGACAATGTTTTATATAAAGTTAATGTAAATGTTTTTAATTTGTAGGTATAATTTTAAACAATCAATTATATTGCGCCTCATCCAGACGAATCATACATTCAAGAGCATCTCCGTATGTGACAACAGTTTGGCGACAAGGAATGATTATCGGCATCTTAGTTGTTTGAGACTGAGTTGTTGCGCACGAGCTCAATATAAGCAGAAGAGATAGAGCGGTTATAGCAATCATCATCCTGACGCTGCGCCTTGTCTTTAAGTTTTGCAATTTGTCGGCTTGCTTGTTTTTGTTTTTCATTAAAGTTCTCCAATTTTTTATTAAATTTTTCTTGATTTTGACTCAATTGTAAATTTTGTTGAAGTAGTAATTGATTTTCATTTTTTAGTTTCAAAATAGAATATCGTTGCCACCAGATAAAAGTGAGTAGGAATAAGCAACAAATTAAGATATATTTCATTTATAGCTCCGTTAAAATTAATATAAATGCCTTTGCAACACTTTCAACATATTCTGGTTTCCATAGCGCAACCGCGGATATAATTCCACCAGCCAAGATTAAAAAAATTATTTTACAGCGGTGTTGTCTGTATTTTAGGTGATAAATTTTTGTGTTTGTTCTCATCTTTTTCTCCGAATAAAATTAAAAAAGAGTGCATCTATAATTTAGATACACTCTTTCAGGATGTTTGTTTATAGCGAATGCAGGTGACTAAAGTCAAATGTTTAAAAATATATTGCGCTTTTTCAATAAGATATAAAATTGATATTTTCCAGTTTACATTTGACGAAAATGAATCTATATTGCAAACGATAAGTTATTGTTATGTTTATTATTCTAATGTTATGCGCCTTAATAGGATTAATGAAAAGGCAAAGAGTTAATTTACGTGTTTAACATTTTAAAATTTACGACTATGTTGATTACAATTGTTGTCAATGGTGTGTTGATTTTTGCACTGTGACCTGTATTTGATTTTTATCAAATTTTTGTTGTGAATGAGCTCAGACTCTTGTCTTATAATAAAAGAACAGCACCTTGGTTATTTGCCACGTGCTGTTTTTTTATGAGGCATAGTCTTAAGCGGTTATAATTTATGTTTTCTATTCGACCTTGGAATTTGGAACAAAATGAAAACCGCGTAATAATTCATTGATGGTCATCAATTTTTTCCCTTGCCGCTGAATTTTTGTAATGGATAAAGCACCGTCGGCGCAAGCTATTTGCAAACTATTATCGTCTTCAAAAATTATTCCGGCAGGCGCGTGTTTTTCCACCTTGTGCGCTTCTAAAACTTTAAAACGTTCGCCATCATATTCAAAAAACATGGCGGGATAGGGATTAAACGCACGAATTTTACAGCACAAAACGTCTGCTTTTTGATTAAAGTCTAATTTGCACTCCGACTTGTCTATTTTGGCGGCGTAACACGCACCATTTTGCGGTTGCGGAATTGGCGAAAAGCTGTTGATGTTTGCTAAAACCTCAGAAATTAAATCAGCTCCTTGCATGGCTAATTTATCGTGTAATTCTCCGCCGGTTGTCGTCGGGGTAATTTTAATCTCGCCTTTTAGCAACATATCACCAGTGTCTAACCCCTCGGCAACTTGCATAACTGTAACGCCGCTTTGGGCGTCACCCGCCTCAATGGCACGTTGTATCGGAGCTGCTCCACGCCACCGTGGAAGCAATGACGCATGTAAATTCAAACAGCCAAAAGGATAAGCTTCAAGTACGGGTAAAGGCAAAATGAGACCATAGGCCGCAACCACGGCAACATCAGCTTTTAAATCAGCAAATTTTTGCTGTTCTTCAGTGGCTCGTAGTGTTTTCGGGGTGCGCACTGCAATGCCATGAGCTTCCGCAACCAGATGAACTGGCGTTTTATTGAGCTTGTTTCCGCGACCAGATAATTTTGGCTCACGCGTGTAAACACAAACAACGTTATGCTCTTTAATCAGCCTTTCTAAAGCCGGAACGGCGAAGTCCGGCGTCCCCATAAAAACTACTTTCATTAGTCGTTAATTCCCATACGGCCATAATTTACTTCGACTTTATAATCTTTAGCGTAACCATGCAATAACGCATTAGACATTTCCTGAGTCATTTCTGTTTGCAAAGCTTGTTTCAAGAAATCTTTGTCTTCTTGGCTTAAAGACGCCGAGTCATCATAAATTTCATTGGAAGCGACAATTAAATAATCTTCTCCGTGTTGTATAATTTTAACTTCATCTTTATTTGCAGAAAACAAATTTTTCATGTCATTAAAATTTAAGTCGGCAAAAGTTTCGCCTCGGGTGATTGGCATTGTTTTCATAACTTGAAGTTTATATCGATCAGCCACTTCTTTCAATGTGTCACCGGCTTCTAAGTCATGATTGATGTTATCTGCCAATTCTTGTGTTATTGAAACTTTTTCACTTTCAAGCCAAAGTTTGGTGATTTTGTCAACTACTTCGTTTTCTGGCTGAATATGCGATTCATGAATTTTTTCAACTTCAACAATAATCAATCCATCATCACCTTCTATTGTTTGGCTGGTTTCTCCAGCATTATATGAGAAGACAGCGTCAATAACGTCTTTGTTTTTTAACAAATCGGCAAAACGAGGGTTGTTATTATCAGAAAAACCATCTTCAGACAAATTTTTAATTTCAACTAATGAAACATTGAATTCATTGGCAATATCTTGAAGGGATGAACCGGCGCCCAGTTTATCTTCCAGTTGTGTCATTAATTCATAACTGCCATCATAAGCTTTTTCTTCTTGAATTGTTTTTTTGATTTGAGCATTTGCTTGTTCACGAGGTGTGACGTTAGCCGGAACAATGTCGGTAACTTTTAGTATTTGCCAGCTACCGTTTATGTTTTTGGGTTGAGAAGTTTGACCTTTATCCAAAGAAAAAACAATATCGGCTAAATTGTCTGACAAATCGGATTTAGCGACTTCACCAAAATCAGTGTCTTCTTCACTTTGTCCAGATTCTTTTGCCACATCCATAAAATCTTTTGAAGTTAGTTTTGCAGCTGCGTTGTTTGCACTGGTTTCATTATCAAAAACCATTTGCAAAACATGACGTTTTTCTGGTTGTTCATATTCTTCAATATGTTCTTTATAATAAGCATTTATATCATCATCAGAAACATTGATATTGTTTTCAATCGTTTCTAGTGGCAATGACAATATTTTTACGTCGCGTTTTTCCGGAATACGGAATTCTTCAGTAAAATCTTCATAATATTGATCAAGTTCTTCTTTGCTTGGTTGACGCTCCACTTTAGCGGCGTCATGCGCTAATTTTATATATTTGAATGTTCGACGTTGTCCTAAAACTTTTTGCATTTGATGTTGCAAAATTTCCGGTACATTAAAACCAGAGACTTGAGTTTCAATTAAAATTTTACGGCCGATATTTCGTTTGATTTCAGCAATCAAATCTTGTTCTGTCATATTGTTTTTGTTTAAATACCATTTATACATTTCTCGGTCAAATTGTCCATTGCTCATAAATTGAGGGGAAATTTGGATAATTTGGCTGATTAAATTATCAGAAACATCAACTTTAAATTTTTTCATGGTGTTTTCTAAAAGCAAATCATCTAATTTTATTTTAGCCAGTTCGGTGGAAATTTCTGCTTTTTTCGCTTCAGCTTCTTCAGGCGACTCAGAGTCCATTTCTTTTAGCTTGGCCAGCTCTTTTTGCAACATAAAATTAAATTCGCTTTGGCTGATTTCTAAATCGTCCACTTTAATGACAGGCTTGTTACTGTTAGCTGTGTTGATGTAGCCCGAAACACCGAATAAAGACATAAAACTCAACGCTGTTACAGATAAAATGATTTTTGTAAACAGACTGTTGTGCATTTTTGAAAACGTACTAATCATTTTTTTTCCTAATAAAAAGTTAATTTTTTCGCCAGTATAAAAGAATAAAATATTAATGCAATTTTAAAATTAAATTATGCAACAGAATAAAATGGTGGCTAACACGCTTTTTTTGCTGGAAAAAAATTTTTTGATATGCTACAAAAAGGCAGTTTAAAAATATTTTGGTAAAGGATTTGAAAATGGTCAGAAAAAAACTGATTGCCGGCAACTGGAAAATGAACAGCCTTTTAGATGAGGGAACTCAGCTTGCCAAAGGCATTGCCGCTCAAGTTAAAGAAAATAAATTTGATTGTGATTTTTTGATTTGCCCACCGTTTACTTTGTTGGGTTTTGTTAAAAAATGTTTGCGTGGCACTAAAATCGCTTTAGGTGCGCAAGATGTTCATTTTGCGGAAAAAGGTGCTCATACCGGAGATATAAGTCCGTTAATGTTGGCTGATTTAGGGTGTTCTTACACCATTGTTGGACACTCTGAAAGACGTGTTGATCATTTTGAAACAAATGAACTGATACAGAAAAAAACTGTTGCGGCTCATGCGGCCGGATTAAATGTTGTTATTTGTATTGGTGAAACCGGCCAAGAACGTGAAGAGGGGAAAACAATTAAAGTTTGCCAAGAAGAGATTTTTGGCTCTGTTCCGGATAATGCAACAGCTAAAAACACCGTAATTGCTTATGAACCGATTTGGGCTATTGGAACTGGTAAAACACCGACAGCCAATGATGTGGAAGAAGTTCACGCCGCCATTCGTAAAGCTTTAGCCAAAAAGTTGGGCAAGGCCGTTGCCAACAAAATGCGTATTTTATATGGTGGCTCCGTAAAACCTTCTAACGCTGCAGAGCTTTTGGCATTGCCGGATGTTGATGGAGCTTTAATCGGAGGTGCAAGCTTAAAGGTTGAAGATTTTATCGGCATTGCAAAAAATGCTTGTTCTAAATAAGACGAAAAGGATAAATTAATGGGTACCGTATTGTTAGTTTTACAGTTGATCGTGGCTATTTTTTTGGTTGTTGTCATTTTGATGCAACGTTCAAATGGTGGCGCCTTGAGCGGATTAGGCGGAGATAGCGGTGTTGGCAGTATTTTAAGCGCCAGAGGCAAAGGTAATATTTTAACCAGAATAACAGCTATTTTGGCAACATCGTTTTTTGTTTTGAGTATGGCTTTGTCTATTTATTACAGTCGCATGGAAGTTAAATCCTCTTCCATTTTGGACAAATCTTCTGCCGCGCAAACACAGCAGCAAGAACCGGCTCAAAGCACGCCTAGCGAACCTGAAGTTCCGGTGGCTGAGTAACGCCAGATGAATTAATTTAATGAACAACATAAGGCACTTTGTTTGAAAGTGCCTTTTTCACTTTTTTGATAGATAATATAAGTTAACTCTTTGTAAGGAATGCATAATGTCTGAAATCAATATTAATCAAAAGTCAAAATTTATTTTTATTACCGGTGGAGTTGTGTCTTCTTTGGGAAAAGGTTTGGCATCAGCTTCATTGGCTGCAATTTTGCAGGCCAGAGGTTATAAAGTGAGAATGCGTAAACTTGACCCATATTTAAATGTTGATCCGGGAACAATGAATCCT
>JBNMLT010000039.1:0-8301 GCA_050874965.1 Alphaproteobacteria bacterium | reverse complement strand
ATCCTCTTTTTTGCTTATCTACGATTTCTTATAACTCGCTAGCCTCGCTAGCTTTTTTTTTCAACCGCACCTCATCGGCCGGTGATTGGATGTATAGAATATTACTTCCCTAATGTCAACAACTTTTTTTCCTTTTTTTTTTATTTTTTTTCATACCTCCTTCAACTCCTTGTTTTTATGACTTTTTTATTTTATTCCCTTCAAAGAAATTTTTCGCATAAATTTAGCTATATTAATATAGCAAATATATTGCGTATTTAGTCATTCTGATAAAAAATATCAATAAAACAGAATGTTAATGTTTTTTTAATAAATTTAAAGCAAGATTCTATCAACATTGATTGGAGATTCGCAATGAAGTTTGATTTTTTTACAATGGGCGGCCGATTCTTTTGGGAAGATGTCTTAAATTACCAAAATTGGGTCATACAGCGCCATATTTTTTCAAAAAAATATCGACTCTTAGATAATCATGCTATTCGACGCGAATCTGGAAACTTTGAAACTTGTAAAAATACACTTTTAAATTATATAGGAGCCTATGAGCTTCCTCCCCTATATCAGGATTCGGTTATTCTGTTACACAGCTTTGGCCGCACCAAATACTCATGGAAGACAATTGCGGATTCGTTAAAAGACATGCCGGCAAACATAATCGCCATAAACTGCGCCACACTAAAAAAAGGGTTAAATTATCAAGCAAATCAGCTCATCCAGTTTTTAAAAAATTTTGACAACCGAGGGAAACTCTATTTTATCACCAATGGTTCCGGCTGTTTGTTGTTACGTAAATTCTTTTCCATCTGCGATAACTACCGAATCTACAACATTCAAAAAGTTATTGATATTAATCCCATCAATTCCGGTAGTGATTTAGCGGAACTTTTAAATGGCAATGCTTTTTTCAAAAAAGTTTTAGGTCCAATGTTGGCAGATATTACCCCTCGAAAAAGCTTATCTTTAGCAAAGTTACCAAAAGAAATTCCCCACGGAATCATTTTTTATCCGCCTGCTTACACAAGACTCGTCAAAAAAATGCTCAAGCGCTTTGACAGTTTTCCTCCATTATCACCGCCAACCGAACGTTCCTACGCTGAGGACATTTACACTTTTTCAAAATATCGAATCTTTCCGCTAAATGATAAAATTTTAGGAGCATCTTGCCTGAATTATCTGCAAAAAGGATTTTTTACGGCTAAAGAAAAAGATGAAACTGATCTTTAAGGATAAACATCTCCATTTGTATAAATAATTACGAATATTTAACCATATTGTCATACAAATAAAGATAATAGTATGTTATACTTTGATGTGTGGAACGTTAAACATAAGGAAAAAGCATGAAACGGCTTTCTATTTTTAGTATTTTATTTTTTTTAATGATAGCATTTTTAAAGCCGTCAGTATCTTTTTCTGAGGATGCCACTCCAAGCACAGGAGAAAACAGTCAAGTTATATGCGATTTAACCGAAAATGTCAAAAAAGAGATTGCTCAAAAAGCCGATGCGGCATTAAAATCGATGAAAGCCACTGCCGATAAATACACAAATGGTTATAAAACAGTATATCTAGATGACAACGCACCGTGCCATTATATGTATGGTAGCATATCCAAATGGTGGAAAGAAGCATTTACACAAACCAAAGCATTTTCGCCCAATGACGAAAAAGGACTCGCTGTTGCCAAAGAGTTGCTTAGAAGTAGTGAAATTGAAACAAATTTTAATAATGTCAACAAGCTTGAAAATTCTGATGTAAATATTGCATCTTTGGCAAAAAACGCATCAAATACTCAGAACCAAGTAAATCAGCTTATTGAGCAGCTAAAACCATTAATGGGTAGCGGAAAGCCAGAAACAACTCTTAAGATTGTAGGATTAACAAGAGATTTTATTCAACCTGTTTTCAACGGCTATACCTGTTATAACCTATTTGTAAAAGGTGGCATGGTCACCTGCGACAGAATATTTATAAAAGGTGATGAAGTAATCGGCTCTGTCGGTGAGGTAATCGCCAAACTTAAAAACAGCAAAGAATTAAAAACCTGTCCAGATAAAATTATTGAAGTTAATAATTACAGAAATCAATTCAAAACAGACAGAGAGACAGTACACCAGTGGTTGGCCGCTCTCTCTGACGAAGCGCAAAAAACCTGCTATTGTGACGCTCAAACCGGAAAATTAGAAGAATGCACGGTTCTAGACCCAGAATTTGAAAAAGATGAAATAAATGAGGTGGAGTGTAAGCTTTTAAACGATGTCCGAGCGGAATTAACGCTATGTCCGACTTGCGGCATTTTTGAAGCCGTTCTTCGCGCCGACCAAACTTTATCCACCGGAGCTTTTGATGAACTTGCCAGCAGTCTCTCAAAACTAGTGCTGCTTGCCATGACAATTTTTATTGGCTATCAAGTTTTATTGCTCATTGCCTCGCCGATGTCACAAAATATAAACAAATTTATTAACACATTAGTTTTGCAAGGCTTCAAAGTTGCCATTGCCGTTTATATTTTAGCCGACCCTGCATTTTTATATGAAAACGCCATCACGCCAATTTTGGAGGGAGGTTTTGACTTTGGCTTGGAATTGACCGGCGATTCCAAAAGTGTTATTGACAAATATGCCGGTGAATATGCAAACTTTGATAACTCAAACAAACTTCTTACCGCGAAATTCATGCAAACAATGATGGGCGCGGTAAAAGGTTTTAATGAGCAAGCGGCAGACATTCCAGCCATTGGCAGCTCTTTATACTGTAACTCGTGGCAAAATAAAATATGGGGAATTTTTCCGCATATTGGCATGATGATAGAAGGTGTTATTGTATATGTGTTTGGTTTGATGATTATGCTGGCTGTTGGATTTTATTTGTTGGATTGCGCCATTCATTTGGGCATCATCTGCTGTTTATTACCTTTCTTTATTGCCTGCTGGCCGTTTAAAATCACTGCGACATACACTAAAACCGGCTGGGGAATGTTTTTAAATATTTTCTTCAGATTCGTGCTTATGGGTGTGGTTATTGCCACCGCCGTCTCACTTATTAGTGAAGCTTTAACGGCGGGAGTGTCCAAAGATGAACTGGAAATATGGTTAAACGCAAATGACACGGATGCCCTAGAAAAAGCCATGGAAATCACCGGCATACAAATGCTTTTGTTGGTTATTTGCTGTATGATTGCCATGAAACTCATTCGCAATGCCACCATGCTTGCCGGTAAATTTGAAGGTGGCGGTGTCAGTACCGGCGACCTTGGAAGCAATCTTGGCGGTCTTACCGCTTCTGCAGCTACGGCCGTTGTCAAAGGTTCCGCACGCGGAGTTGGAAAAGCAGCCGCATCTGGAGCTGGTGCTCTTGCCGAAGCATCTGGTGTTAAAGGTGGCGTTCAAGCGCTTGGCAACAATATCAAGGGCAGAGCTCAAAAAGCTCTTGGCGCCATTGGCATTGGCAGCAAAGCTAAAATGGCCGGTGGACGTAACAATTCCGAAAGCAAAGATGCTGGTGGTATGCCACAAGCTTCAAAAAGTAATCCTTCCGGCGGTAGAAGTGATACGGGCAATAAATCACCAAGCTAAAGAAGAAATTCGCCACAAAATTGTAAAGGAGAATATTTATGAAATCTGTTGTTATAACGCTTATAATCTTTGCCGTTGTTTTTACTTTGTTGCACTACAACGTGTTAGATTTTATCGGCAGCACAACATTTTCATATATATCCACCGCCTTATTCATACTTGTTTTAGGATGCGGCTTTATTTTTGTGGGCATTCCACATTTTAACACCGCAGACGACACCAAAACAACAAAACGCAAAAAAGCAAAACGAGAGAAAAAAAATGAAAAAAACTAGCCTATTTCTATCCTTATTTTCTTTTTTAATACTAGTGGCGAACATCACTCCCGTTTTTGCCGCGGTAGAATGCACTTCTGAAATGCAAAAAGCCATTCAAGAAAAAATACCATCAAAAGCTCATGACACTTTAACAAGCTTAAAAACAGCACTTGATAATTATAACAATGCCGCCATCCAATATAGTCAAAAATGCAATAAATTACCCGAAAGCGACACGCCGGTTAAATTATCTGATGCGGCGCAACAATCAGCTTTCACAATTTTGGCAAAAGAAAATAACGTGGCGCAAGCAATTGTTAATCCGCGTAACTTAAAATACACCAATGTTTCTTGGAGTGCGCAAACCCCAAAAAACAGCGAATGCACCAATCTAAAAAACAAAGCGTCACAGTTGCAAGGAACCATCCAATCCCTACAAAGCACCGCGGAAATACAGCTTGGAATTTATCGGAAAGATAAAAATATACCGGTGCAATGCACTTGTGATGAAAATGTCAAAAATGCTGAGTGCACCGCATATGCTTCCGCAGACAAAGAATCAGAGAATCAAATTAGTGGCTGCAAAACTTTTCCTGAATATCTCAATGAATTATCTTCTTGCCCGCTATGTTCTGTATTTTCGGTTATTCTGACGACCGATGCCAAAATGGCAAAAGATGGATGGAAAGCATTTGCCAAAGAATTACAAAAAGTTGTCTTGGCATTTTTCTTAGCCTATTTAGCTTTTAATACCTTAAAGGTTATAGCCTCACCGGCCGGCGCAAGCACAGGATCATATTTAAAAACAATTTTCGGATTAGGATTTAAGGTGGCCATTGCCTATTATATGCTGGCAAATTCAGAAATGATCTACAAAAATTTCATCATTCCAGTCATTAAAGGCGGTTTGGATATGGGGCTAACGCTTTTGAACATTGGCAACCCTGGAGCAAAAGAATGTGTGAACCAAGCATCAGAATTTGGTGTAGCCGCCGGCGGAGAATTAGATTCTTCACTTTTGAGTAGCATTTACAACACCGTAAAATGTTTTGGCGAATCTGCGGCCATTATGCCGGCTGTTGGCAGAGGCTTAATCTGTGTGGGATGGGAAAACCCTCATGGACTTTTAAGTAACGTAGGCTTAAGCATACCTAATTTTGGTATGTGGCTCACAGGTCTTGTTCTATATGTCTTTGGCGTTGCTATTTGGATGGTAATTGGTTTTTATCTGATTGACTGTTCTGTTCAGTTGGGAATTGTCTGTGCCATTACCCCTATTTTTATTGCCTGTTGGCCATTTAAAATAACTGAAACTTATGCCAAAAAAGGTGTGCAAGTGTTAATGAACGTATTTTTCAATTTTGCGTTGGCCGGCGTCATGTTGGTTGTCGGCATGGTCATTGTCGGCTACGCCGTAACAGGTAATCAGAGCGCCGAAGGCGGAAGCAGTGGCGGTTTGGAAGAAATGAGAAATGCGCTAAATCTTAATGATGTAAGTACGCTGGAAAAAATTGCCAGTTTGGACGGTTTGCAAATTTTAATTTTAGTTGCTTGTTGCATTTTCGCCTTTAAGCTTATTGCGGCAATTAACAACGTGTCCGACCAATTTGCCCAAGGTTCCGGTTCAAGCATTGGCAACAAAATGGGCGGCTTGGCAGCTTCAACAGCTAAATCAATTACTGTTGGAGGACTTACCGCTGTGGGTAAAAGTGCTAAAACCGCGATTGGTGCTGCTGCCGAACAAACAGGTTTGACGGCTGGCATCAAAAGAATAAAGAATGCCGCTGCCGGCGCAGTATTGGGCGCTGCATCCAAGGCCGGCGCCATGGCTGGTTTAAAGAAATATCAACCTAAAGCGCAGCAAGGCATGCCGTCTCAAAACAACGCCGGAACTAAAAAAGAAGCGGCTACGCCTAGAGCGGCTGACAAAGCCCCTAGACCGGCAGAAAAGCAGAATCAAAACGCTAAAAGGGAGCAATAAAGTTAAAATAATTCAATAAAACGGAAAAATTTAACAAAATGGTGTGTAACTAAAAAGATAATATAAAATCTTAATGATATTGTAACATATTTTACATAAAAATTATGCTATACTACTTTAAAGGTGACAATAAGAAAAGGACGACTCAATGAAACTATTCAAATTAAATAATATACTAAGGATATTATTTATTGTCCTTTCTACCTTTTTTTTGCTAACAGCGTGTAGCGAAAGTGACGATGGCGGAACCGTTACACCAAGCACAAGCGACCCTCGTGCTGCCGCGGACGAACAAAGAAGCTGTTGGCAAAAAGAAATTTTAGCGATTTTTTACAAAAACATCGGCAACCAGTCCAAGAAAATATACGATGACTTAACAAGAGAAAATTTACTTCATATTGTCATAATGGGTTTTACTATTTGGATGGCCTTTCAGATTTTGCGCCATATAAGCTCAACAACGGCGGAATCCATCGGAGAATTTTGGACTAAAATTGTTCGAAAAGCGTTTCTCTGCGCTTTTTGCGGTATTTTAGCCTCTTCCACCGATCAAATTTATTACGTTATTAACAATTTTATCTTTCCAATTTATTACACTTTGCTCGAGTTAACTTCTCAGATTTTAGATATAACCGGAAAAGATCCTGATGCCACAGTCAAAGCCATTAGCATATCGTCAGATTTTGGCGATGATTCTGGTGATGAGCCTTGTGTAATCTGCGAAGTATATGCAAACTCTGTGGCCGACGCCGGATGCAAATTTCAATCCTCAGCCAACGCCAATTTTTCGGCTAGTGCTTTTCCTCAAGAACCATTAAACATGATGGGTTGTATGGCTTGCGCCATTAGTGACCGCTTAAGCATTGGTTACGATGTGAGCATCAGATTGTTAAAAATGGGCTCGCTTACAGCATTTATGGTTGGCTGTTTTCTAATGGTATGTTTCACCATAGCCAAACTTGGTTTCATTTTTTATTTGGTTGACAGCATTTTCCGTTTGAACATCATTCTTATCATTTTGCCTTTTTTGATTATGGCATATCCTTTTGAGCAAATAAGAAAATGGACAAAAACTGGTTTTTTAATCATTCTCAGTTCCTCGGCCATAATGATGTGCCTAGGTCTTATCGTTTCGCTTTCGATTCTCGCCATGCAAAAATTGTTAACATCGGCGGAATTTAAGGATCTTCTGGGCAAACAAGAAGAATATAAAAATTTTGGCGCCACTGCCATGTCTTTAATTTTTATGGGCTTTTTAATTGTTAAATCCACTGGAATAGCCGTAGAACTTGCCGGAAAAATGACATTTAAAAACGACACCGGTTTCCAGAAAAAAGTGCAACAACTTGTTGCTATGGTGGCCAAGGGTATATTTGCGTTGGTAACAATGGGCGGCGGCAAAGTAGCCACGACCATTATCGACCATATTGAAAAATTACGCGAAATTCGTGAAAAAGTTCAACAAGCAAAAGCTAAAGCCGATAAAATAAAAAATAGAATCAACAATCTTGCCGGCAGAAAATAGGAGAAGAATATGTTTATAAAATTTGCTAAATATTTTTCCTTTCTGCTTCTGATAATCGGTATTTTTACCTTTTTACCTTCAACCTGCTATGCTGAGGAACAAGCCGAAAACACTGAACAGAACAAAGAAGACGATACACCTAAAAAAGCACCTTCCGCAGTAAGCGGATCATGCAATTTAGCATCCATGGAAGGCATGTATAAAGCCTCTGAGGGTGATACAAAAAAATGCTGGTATTGCACCGTGGTTATTGTGATGACAAACGCCTTTTTAGAATCGGCAAACACCGCTCTGCCGGTTATGCAAACACTTGGAAAACTTGTTGTAAAATTAGGTTTTTCTATTTGGTTGGCTTTTTTCATTTTGCAACAAATCAGCTCCATGGGCGGCATATCCACCGGAAAAATGCTTCAAGAAATTTTGACAATGGGATTTAAATGCGCATTCGCAACTTATGCGATTAGTGATGGCATATCATTTATAACAACGTATATTTTAAACCCCATTATGATAACGGGAACAGATATTGGTTCAGCTCTTTTAGACGTTCAATAAAGTTTTGACAAGGATAACACCATGAATATCGCACACAAAATAGTTTATCTAACCTTAAGCGGAATGCTTTTTATATCTACCAACGCCCGAGCAGAAGCGCTCCAAGCAACAGCATATCTAAACTTGCTGTTTGACAAAGATGTTGAAAAAGCGGAAACACTGCAAATTCAATCCAGACAAAATTTTTTTTCAACGCAAGATAAAACAAAAATTTCGGACATTGTTTTATCTTGCCGCCAGCAAACTTTTGGAGCGCAAAAAACACAGAATAATATTAAAGACCTCAAACAACAATATAGCGTTATTGGCAATAGTTCAGACGAAAATCAAAAGTGGCATGATCTGGCTGAAAGTAAAATTGACGAAATGGATAACACAAAATCTCGAAAAATTTTATTTGAATATTTT
>JBNMLT010000038.1:0-8408 GCA_050874965.1 Alphaproteobacteria bacterium | reverse complement strand
GTATTTTCACCGGTGTTATATAAATTACCGGCCTTACCGATATAACTTCCGACAGTTCCGGCGCCGACACCACTGGTCGCCTCACCTAAATTTCCAAGGGCAGCGCCATAGTTTCCAGATTTTATATTACCAACGGTGTCTTTGCCTTTTTTGTATAAATCGGTAACGGACATATTGCCTTTTCCGTCAGAAGCATCATCAGCTGACAAATCGTCACCAGCGGTTTTTGCTTCTTCCTCTTCTTCTTTTTTATCAACACTAATACCAATCATACTAATGGTCGCTTGCTGTCCATAGTAGTTAGATTGCGCATCCAAAATTGTTTTCCAGCGCCCGTTAGCCCGATTAGCCACTACTTTGTAAGCATCCTCTATTTGCGTCAGGTCGGTTAACTCTGTTTTTTCTTCCTCTTCAATAGATTCTGTTTCGTTCATAATCGCCCGCCGCAGCACAAGAGCTTTCGCAAACATGGTCGCAACGTTTTCAATAACCAAATCATTCATTTCTTCTTTGTACTGCCGCGCTTTGGCCGCATCATTGCTTTCCGATACCTTTTTAGTCATTTTTCGACCAACCAAACGTGATAGTTGCGGTGTTGCCACACTTCCTTTAATTGCTTTACTTAATCCTTTTTTGGCAACCGAACGAATTTTAATTTTGCTTCCATATTGCATCGCTTGATCAATAACAAAATTTTTTCCAAGTTTTTTCAATTCACCCAACTTATCGCGACTATTAATCATTTGCTGTAAATTGACTTCTTGTCCAATATATTCTTTTGTTATTTTATTAAGTTCCTCCTGATAAACATTTATTTTATCTTGGATAAGAGTTGATGGGTCTAAATCAGCCCAAGCGACAAACGGAGATAGAGCTAAAACCGCACTGTATATAAGAACAATTTTATTTTTCATGCTTTTTCTCCTCTATCTTGCCTTTTCCGTTGCACTTTGCAAACTAATATCCCCGACGTTGTCTTGCCTGTTCAAATTCATCTACTTTTGATGATGGACTTTTGAATGAAAATTGAGAGGACTTTACTTTTGCAGATGGACCATAACCACGCTGAGTTCTCGCTGCAGAGGCTTCCGCTTCACTTAGCACATTATCACTTGAAGTTGTCGATGAAGAGCTTCCCGCCGAAGTTGACGAAGACGAACCTGTCAAATGGCGCTCTCTTGATTCATTTAATTCTTCTTCATTTAATATTTCAGCTTGTTCCGTTGTTTCCAAGGACTTGGTCGAAGACCCCCTTACTGAAGCCACACCAGAACATTTTTCACAGCTTCCATCCTTGCATGCGTAATAGTAACCATCCAAAACATACATACCATCAGCACAGGCCACTTCTTTTTTACCATCCGAGCATTTTGCCGTTCCCATAAATTGAACAAGCTTTACGCCGCTTACAACAGTCAAACTGTCATCACCGCACTTTCCTGACATATAGATTTCACGGCATGAGCCATCTTGACAATATACCTTTGTATCATCTGCACCTGTTTTATACACGCCGTCCGGACATACTCCGTCTTCATAAGTGCCTTGACCAAATTCAACTATATTTCGGCGACAGATGCTGTCTTTCAACCATTGCCAATCACCGGCTTCACCTTCATCCAAAATGCCATTTTTCCTGTTTTCATCTTCCGAATTAATTGTCATTTTAGACGAATTAACGACCTCTTGCTCAGATTCATTTCCAGTATCAATCTTATCTGATTTGCCATCGTCTTCATTTTTGATATCCGCAATAACACTCGGATCCACAGAAGCAATACCGGTTATCGCCTCGGCTTTTAGACGCTCGGCATATAAATCACGCATAGAATTAATCACATCCGTCAGAGTACTGATTGTGTTGGCAATCGCCACATTATCCTCGTGTTCCGTTTGAGTTTTTCCTGTAGCTTCACCCGTTGATTTTTGAATTTTTTCATAGTTAGAAATTGTCGCGCTTTTCGTAATTGCTTGCGCCAGCATTGTTTTTAGTTCTTCATAACGAATACCAGATAATTCAGACGAACCCTCTTGACGAACAGCAGCATCTTTATCATTAATTTTTCGAACAATTTTGTTAACACAATCATATAATTTTTGTGTTTCTTTCAACATATCCTCGGCATTTGTTTTACAAAAAATTGCCATACTATTCGGAATAATTTGGCTATCATTATAAACGCCGGTATAATTTACATCTTCTTTTTCATCTTTTTTATCTTTATCCGCTTCGCCAGTTTGCGCACCGCTTGTTCCCGTTTGAGCTCCCGTTGCTTTTCCACCCGAAGCTCCGCTGGCAGACGATGTTGTTGGCGACGGCGAAGACGATGAAGAAGAAGGTGAAGACGATGAAACAGTCTGTACGGTTTTTGTATGTTCCGTCGTTGTGGTTGTCGTTGAACCAGAAGTAGAGGCTGTTTTGTCATCTGCCCATAATGATGTCATGGCAACAAACGAGAACATACAAGTAAACACTGTTATTTTAAATAAACATCTCATCACACTTCTCCTTATTTTTTGCCACTGGCTTGCGGTAATTTAGGCAAATTTTTCAATTTCTTCTTTTGCTCTTCCTCTTGTTTTTTCTGAAACTCTTGAGCCGCTTTTTCTTGTTCAGCTGCAATTTTTGCCACATCCGCATGATTCTGCTGCGCCATTTGCTCCATCTGGCTTTGTGTTTGTTCTTGCATTTTTCTATTTAGTTCTTCTTGTGCGGCACGAGCTTCCGCTTCTTTTTTAGCAGTTTCTTTATATTCGCCTTCCATACCTTCATAAACATTGGCCCCTGCTTTTCCAGCTGTGTTATACAAGCCTTTGACTACATTTTTAAATCCACCGCCTTCGGCTATGGTGTCTTTTGCACCGATTATACCTTCAGAAGAAGTTCCTCCATATTTTTTAACCCAAGTGTAAACTTTGTTAAAACGATTATTTTTAGAAATGGCAATAGCTTGACCCGTTGCAGCCTGGCTGGCTAATCTCGCACGCTCATCACGTAGTTTTTGTTCTTTTTCTTTAGCTTTTTTATATTTTTCCAAAGCTTTCTGTTTAGCTTTACCTTTAGCAAAACCAGCTTGTGTTGCTATCGAGTTATCTTTTACAGAATCTTTCAAATCGCCAAACATGGCGCCATAACGTTCGTAATCACCATTTTTAATTTTTCCAAACAGCGCTCCGGCGGCGGCGGCATATCCGCCATTTTGTATCATTCTAATAATTTGCAAGTTACTTTCAATTTCTTGCTTTACCTGATCGACTTGTAATTTCACGGTTCTTGCGGAATTTGCAATTCGTTTCATATCCGCCGTCGGCAAAGGAAATGCCAGACAAATATTTGCACTATTCAGGACAATTAAGCTGACAAGGCTTAAAATAAAAAATTTCAACCGACACAAACTCATAATAGCCTCCTCATAAATCTTAAAAATCCTTATTTTAAACTTACCTTATTTTTTCCACAAAAGGAAGTATTTTTTAAAAACCTAGGCAATATTTAAATATTTTGTAACAAATCCATCTTCGCCGTACTCTTGAATGAGCTGTTGAACCAACAAAACATTCTTTCGACCGGAGTTGTAAATACGCAAATATTTGCCAAGTCCACCCAAATTTACGTCCAAAATCACCGATTCTCCGGTTACCGGTCGTGACAGCAAGATAGCATATGGAAAATCTCGGTAGCTTTTACCAAAAATAAAATCCAATTCGCTTTGGGTTAAATTCCAGTTTGCGTAATCTTCTACCTGCGCTTGAGGATTGCGGAAGAATATCACGGTTTGACATTGACCTCGAATAACTTCGCCGACCCCCAGTTTGTCAACAATATTTGGTTGTTGGAAAGCGCAAAGATAAGCTTGGCGTTTTTTACGTCCTTCTTGCAAACCAATAATAAAATAATCACGGAACATTGGGTGCTTCAGCATTGGCGCCGTTTCATCGATCATAATCAAAGACGGCACGCCGGTTTCTCCTGTTTCGGATTGAATACGGTGCATAATATAGCTGATTACAGCCGGCGCAAGATTTTCATCTTCAAAAATATGTGTAAAATCAAACGCCATAAATCGACGACTTTTCAAATCCAAACTATCATCCTGTCCATTGAAAATCGCGCCATATTGGTCTGGATTTACCCAGCGATATAGCTCTCGGCGCATGTTTCCTGTTGGCGAAAAACAGCTCTTATACAAATTTTTCAGCAAACGTTCTTCCGGTCGCAAATAATCAAACGCCGTCGTAATGGCACGCGCCACTTCACGCTCGGCCAAAGCATCGTCAACCATGGTAATGGATTTTAACCAACGACGTAAAAACGCTCTGTTTTCCGGGGTACTTGCGCAATCAAACGGATTTAAGGAAACATTTTTTTCATCACCATCAAAGCCCACATACGCCCCTTTTACCGCTCGAGTGAAAATCTGCGCACCCAAGTGTCTATCAAAGAAGAACACGCGCAAATCGCCATGGCGCATTGCTTGTCCCGCCAAAAATGTCAACAACGTTGTTTTACCTTGTCCGGTCGGACCAATAATGCAACAGTGCGCCACAGCGGACTCTTCGCTGGAAACATGAAATTGAAAACGATACGCCGAACCGGACATTGTGCGGAAAATCGTGATAGCGCCTTGTCCCCAGTCGCTTTTTCCAAAACCTTCTGCCGGTTTATCCAATGTTGTGGCCATAGCAATAACGCGTGATAAATAGCGATAAGTTCTTGGATAGGTGTCATATGTCGGGAATTGAGTAAAGAACACTGCTTGCGTTACCCAGCCTTCGCGCACAGGCGTCACACCAAACGCGCGGCAAATTCTTTGAACTTCGGATTCACCAAAATCAATTTCCTCTTTACTTTCTCCCTTTACAATAATAGTTAGAGCGTATTCGCAAAGAGATTGATAATTATTATCACTATCATCAATCGCCGCCAAAGCCTCACTATATTGTTCCGCCACGTTTTCCGAAAAGCTTGTAACACGAGACATTCTTTGTTGTTGAACTAAAAGCATGCGGCCTTCCGAACGAAACAACGGCCGAATATTTTGCAAAATAACCAATTCACAGTCTATAGCGTTGAGAGAATAAATCATGCTTTCATCCATAGCCTCGCCGCTCACGCGAATTCCCATGGCTATTTCGTAAAGTTCCTTTTCACCGGAAAAGAACCTAATCAAACCTTCTTCTTTTGTAAAATGAATGTGATCAGCCGTCAGCATTTCGCACAATCTTGCGCCCTCTGTGTCTCTGACTTTTGGCTCTGGCTTGGAAATTGGGCTGCACAATCTGGAAAATATATAAAAAGGACTATCCGTGGCTTTGCTTTCCGGCGTTTCATACATTGGGCTTACCCCATATTCACCTAAAGTGGAGATCAAACTTTGAGAAGCATAGTTTAAATCTTTTAAGGCGTCTTTGCGATCAATTACCGATATAATGATATAGTGCTTATTACTGTAAACGCGGTTCATATTGCTAAACCACAACTGAGATATTGTATCCAGCAACTCATTATGAAAGTCTCTTTTTTCTTTTTCCAACGAGATGCGTTCGCGAATGGTGATAACACGGCAAACAACTTGCATGTTCGCCATATCATCAATCCAAGATTTACGCGCTTCCATCATGGAATAGACTTTTTCGCCAGTCGCCGCTGACAAATCCATTCCATCCAAACGAAAAACACGCGCATATGAGTTGTTACTACATTGAATTGTCACGCCATCTGATAATAATTTTAAAAACGGCAAAAAATCTGAAACTCGAGACTCTCTTGGCTGCGGCAACACAATTCGGCCGAATTTTGTTGACAATAACACAGCAAAGGAAGCCGCTGAGGCAATACCAATCAAAGCCACAACAACTTGCATGTTGCTGAGGCCTTCAACAAAAATACTCATAAAATCATAATTATTCATGGCTCAAATTTATTTCCCTCTACTGCGTACAAATTTTTGCTAATTTTATTTGTCTGGCCATAGGCTTGAAGCATTGTAGACAAATGCGGTTCCTTAAAACCGGCCGCCACTAATGCGCCATGAGCGCCAACTATCAAAAAAATAAAAAACAATGGGTTGACATCCGCCACACCGACCGCCATAAATAACATTGGAAATTGAATTCCCAAATTAATCATTGCGGGAACAAATGGCGCAAACAAAAATTTGGGCGGCTGAGCAACGGCTTTTAGAATTTCTTCACGCATTATCTTCTCCCTATTTTTTGTTCTATACTTCGGATGGCGGCTAAATCTTTGATTGAATTCAGCGCAATTTCATTAATTTGCTGATAGCTTTTATCATTTGCTGCAATCAAAGACTTCTTCTGTTTCGTTCTTTGCACAGTTTCCTGATACATTTGCGCCAATTGATTTTGATTATCCAAATCAACTTGTTTTTTATCGCTTAGCAAATCTTCCATATCTGCTTCATCGGCAATCGATGCATTGGGATTGCGAGCCAAAACCTCATCAATTTTCCGAAGTTTTTTTAAGCGCATTGCCGTTGTCGCATTCAAACGATACAAGTTTGAATTTTGTTCACCGGCCGTCGCTTTTGCCTCTTTATTTGACTTATTTTCTTCTATATAAGCCTGCGCCGAAAAGCTAAAAAACAAGGACATTATGACTAACAACAACACTTTCATTTAAGGACACCTTGTTATTTTGTTGTTTGGACACCCTTTGTATTTGAACCGGTTGAGGTGCTTCCGCCAGTGTTAAAATCGACATTATTAATACTTTCGCCACCCATCACATAAGTAATAGCAGCCGTCATTGACGTCAAAATAAAAGTGCACATCATAATATAAGCCAAAGTTTTCCAAGCCACCTTTCCAAAAATTGCCGCCACGGAAAAAGCAATCAGTCCCAATCCTGCCACCATATAGCCCGATCTTTTAAGTCCTCCGCCGAGAGAACCTCCCAATTTTTTTAATTGATCAAAGACATCTGCATGCGCATCTATTGGAAAGAACACAATAGCAAATATTGCACATATACAAAAAAGCATTGATAATTTTTCTATTTTCATTTTGTTCTCCTTAGCCTGCACCGCCCAAATCAGCACTTTCTATCCCCGAGCTAATAGATCCTGCCACGCTCATCACAAAAACACCAATCGCAATTGCCGCAAACCATTTCCAGTTAAAACTACCAAACATGCCGGCAATGCAGCAGCAAGCAATGCCGATTGTCGCCGCTGGCACGGTGATTTTTGCCAAACCATTGAAGATATTTGTTCCAGCAGATGTTAATGAATCAAAAACGGCCGCCGCTTCCGGTGTGTATAAAAATACAGAAAGTATCAGCAACAGGGCATATTTATTATCATATATAAATTTCCATATTTTCATAAACATCTCTCCTTCAAAAATTTAGTTAAGGAAGCGTCGAAACGCTTCCTTTGGCCAAAATTATATACCGTCGTTAGAGCCCAAAGAATCCTGGAACTGTTTTCCAACCGCATCATTGGTATTTGCGGCATAGTTCACAATAGCACCAGCGGCGGCAACAACGGCCAAACCAAATGCCAAAGCGGCAAAATACGCCCATTTAACTTTGCCGAAAATAGCCTGAAACGCTAAAGCCACCAAACCAAAACCGCCAATCATAAAGATTACTAATTTTGCGTTGGTAAATAAGTTAGCCATTTTAGTAATTGCCGTACCAAAAACTGAATTTTCCGCGGCAGCGTCGCCCAGCATTACCATGACAAACAAAAATGTCATAGACATAATGCTCAGCATATTTGATTTTAAAAATTTCATATTATTTCTCCTTAAGTCGAATTTTATATACAGTTTTATTGTAGCGTATTTTTGTAAAATTTTCCAGACTTTTTAGTATCGAGTAACACATTGTTTTAGCGGAATAAAAAGCCATGTCATAAAAAATTCACATTTCAATAAATCTGTTTTTCCCTATCTTTTTAACATTAAAAGGTAAACAAAAGATTTAAAAATATTTTCAATTTTATCTCTATTTTCAGCTTTTTACATTAACTCAATTTTAACACAATTATTATAATCTCAACCACAAGACGGGTGTTCTGTGCGCTGTATTGCGCCATAAAACCTGCATTTAAGGGTTTGAAAACATGCCAAATTTTGGTTGGAAATGTTTTATAGGTAGTTTTTTATTTTCTTTGGCGGCGGTCTATGCCTCTTCCAAGTTGTATTTCTTGTTGCCTATAGAGCATGATGTTTCACCCCTAAATTCCGACTTTGAAAATATTGAAACAAAAAATATTGATTTGTTTGCCAATGTTGAAGAAACAAACCCGATTATTGATAAATTTAACAAATTAAATCAAACAGATAAACCTTCGAGCGCACCAGTTGCCATTAAGAATAATTTGTCAGGATTAAGCACCGCCGATGAAGTTTCTAAAAACATTTCAGAGACACAAACAGCG
>JBNMLT010000037.1:0-8484 GCA_050874965.1 Alphaproteobacteria bacterium | reverse complement strand
TTGATGAATAAGACAGCCAAAAAATTGGGATTAAAAAATAGTCATTTTGAAAATGCAACAGGTTTGCCTCATCCGGATCACCGCATGTCGATGGAAGATTTAGCCATTTTGGCACGCCATATCATTAACGAATTTCCGGAATTATACCATTATTTCAGTCAAAAAGAATTTGTTTACAATAATATTAAACAGGGCAATCGCAATCCTTTGCTCTATACCATGAAAGGTGCGGATGGCTTAAAAACTGGTCATACGGAAGAAGCTGGATTTTGTCTAGCAGCTTCGGCAACTAAAGGTGAACGCCGTTTAATAGAAGTCATGAGTGGTATGAGTAGTAACCGTGAACGCTCTGAAGAAGCTGAACGTTTAATGAGTTGGGGTTTTAGAGAATTTGGCAATTTTAAAATCATTAACAAAGATCAAGAATTGGCTGAAGCTAAAGTTTGGTACGGCAAAGACAAAAAAGTAAAATTAACCGTTGCTGACGATGTTTTGAAAACTGTTCATAAAAGTCAGCAAGAAGACATAAAAGTGACAACAGAGTTTGATGAACCAATAAAAGCGCCTATTAAAAAAGGTCAAGTTGTTGGTAATGTGAAAATAGAAATTGAAAATCAGTCTCCGTTGAATGTTCCTTTGATTGCGGCTCAAGACGTTGCCGAAACTGGTTTATTGGGAAAATTTTGGGCCAATGTTAAATATTTTGTTTTTGGAGCAAAATAATGCGTGGTAAATACATTACGCTGGAAGGTGGTGAAGGTTGCGGAAAATCCACGCAAGTAAAATTGTTGTCACAATATCTTGAACGACAGGGTGTTTCCTGCGTAATGAGCAAAGAACCTGGGAGCACTTTGGAAGGACAGGTTATTCGAAACTTGTTGGTAACAGGTGACAAAGATAAATTTGATGCTGTGAGCGAGTGTCTTCTTTACTACGCCGATCGACGCTGTGATTTAACTAAAGTTGTCTGGCCGGCTCTGGAGGCTGGTAAATGGGTTGTTAGTGATAGATATGCCGATTCAACCGAAGCTTATCAATATTATGGTTATGATAAACGCATCTCTTTAGAAACTTTACGCAATTTGTATAAAATCGTTGCCGGTGATTTTAAGCCCGATCTGACCATTGTTTTAGATATGGATCCCCAAAAGGGAATGAAACGTTCTTTTGCCAAAGCGGAAACCATGTCGGTGAAAGAATTGCGGTTTGAAAGTCGTCAATTAGAATTTCATCGTAATTTACGGCAAGGTTTTTTAGAAATAGCCAAACAAGAGCCTAATCGTTGCGTGGTGCTAAACGCCGATACAAGTATTGAAAAGTTGCATGAGCAAATTATAGATGTTGTTCAAAAAAGGTTAGGAATTAATGTCTGAAGAAATTAATATCACTCCACGAAACAATAGTTTTTTGATAGGACAAACAAAAGCGGAGGAGCTTTTTTTAAAAGCTTGGAAAAAGCAAACAATGCACCACGCATGGATTTTGAATGGTCCAAAAGGAATTGGAAAGGCCTCATTTGCTTATCGGATAGCTCGTTTTTTATTATGGGCGGATAGCAGTAAGAAGGATTCATACAACTCTCTGAATGTTCCGGAAAATTCTTCTATTTTTAAACAAGTTGCCATGGGATCGCATCCGGATTTGATGGTGGTTGAACGGGACTATATTGAAACAGATCGCAATAAAATTATTAAAGCAATTCAAAAGGGTGAAGCGCTGGATGATGATGATTTAAGCGGAATGAAGAAATCCGCATTTATTCGGGTGGATGATATTCGTAAAGTAAATGATTTTCTTTCAAAAACTTCGTTTAATGATAATTGGCGGATAGTAATTATTGATAGTGCGGATGAAATGAATAAAAACGCCGCGAATGCTTTATTAAAAATTTTGGAAGAGCCTCCCTCACATACAATTTTATTATTAATCAGTCATAATGCCGGTTTACTATTGCCCACAATTCGCTCTCGATGTGCCAAGTTGCCGCTACAAATGCTAAACAAAGATGAAACATCGAGTTTGCTTCGTCGATATCGTCCGAGTTTGAATGAAGCCATGATTGCTAAAATTGCCGAAATGTGCCCGCAAAGCATTGGGAAAGCCATAAGTTGCGCAGATTTGGACGCTGTTGGCATGTATGACGATTTATGCAAAATTTTATATGCCAAACAAAAGTTTTTATTAACCGATTTATTAGATTTTTGCGCAAGTTCGTCAGCAAATATGAACAATTTTAATTTGCTGCAAGAGTTGATTTTAAAATTTATTCGCGAAAATTTACCGCATTGTCAAGATGTTGAAGCATTATATTCATTTTGGGATGAAACAAATCATATGTTTGCCGATTGTCAAAATATTAATATGGATAAACAACAAATGCTGATAAATTTAATAACCAAAATAAGTAAGGTTTTGTAAATGTTTACGGATAGTCATTGCCATATTAACGCTGATGATTTTAAAGAGGATAGAGAAGACACGGTTGCGCGTGCCCGAAATATGAGGGTGGATTATATTCTTGATGTGTGTGACGATATTGCAGATATGCCACGTTTGATAAATTTTTGCGAAAAACATCATCATATTTATACTTCTGTTGGTGTTCATCCTGAATTAGCCGATAAATATGATAATATAACAGCTTCCACTATTTTGAACTATGTTCAGTCTTCAAAAGTCATTGGAATTGGCGAATGTGGTCTGGACTATCATTATAACGCCGATACCAAAGAAAAGCAGTTAAAACTTTTGCAACAGCATATAATTGCCGCGCAAAAAAGCGGATTACCGCTAATCATTCATAACCGAGAATCTGATGATGATATGATGATTTTGCTGGAAGAAGCTTATAAAAAACAAAAATTTACGGGTGTTCTACACTGTTTTTCTTCTTCTGAAAAATTAGCCGAATTTGCTCTTTCTATAGGTTTTTATCTGTCAGCTTCCGGCATTATCACTTTTAAAAAAAGCGAAGATATTCGGCTAATTTTTAAAAATATTCCCCAAAACAGACTGCTGATTGAAACCGACTCGCCTTATTTAGCTCCAATACCCCATCGAGGACAACGTAATGAACCGGCTTTTGTCGTAAACACTGCGGAAGTTCTTGCCAATTTAAAAAAAATGAATATTGAAGAATTAGCAAAAGTAACAACTGATAATTTTTTAACTCTTTTCAGTAAGGCGAACAAGAATGATTAATTTAATAATTTTAGGAAGTGGCGCCGCTCCGGGGGTTCCATCTGTTTCTGGAGGATGGGGAGATTGCAATCCTAAAAATCCTAAAAATAGAAGACAACGCGCCGGCGTTTATTTGACAGATGGTCGAACACAAATTTTGATAGATACTTCGCCGGATTTAAAAAATCAACTGATAACCAATCATATTACCAGTTTAGATGCTGTTTTATACACGCATACGCATGCTGATCATTTGCATGGTATTGATGATTTGCGCGGCATTACGCGTAACATGCATAAAAGTTTGAATTTTTATGCTACAGCATCGCAGATAGAAGAAATAAAAACGCGTTTTTCTTATGCTTTTGCCAATATCGAACATAAGGACATTACGAATCATCCCGAATTACTGCCTGTCGAAATTGAATATAAAAGAGAGTTTCAAATCGGTTCACTAAAAGTTATGCCGCTGGAGTTTGGTGGTCATACAATGGTGACCACGGGATATAGCTTTAATGATGGACAAATTGTTTTAGTACCGGATTTTAAAATAATTCCGTCGCAAACATTAAGTTATTTACAGAAAATTGATGTGAATGTTTTGATTATGCCCTTGACTATTTTGCATGGCGGCAGGTATCATGCGGGTATTGATATTATTTTGCATTATGCGTCGCAGATTAAGGCTAAACGAGTTATATTGACTCATATGGCAACAGAATGTGACTATGATAAAGTAATGAATTTAACGCCGGACAATATGGAACCGGCTTATGATAATATGATGATTAAATTGTGAGGAGTTTGTATTTATGCTGTGTATTTATCATATTGCGGATCATGATGGTAAGGGTTCGGCTGCAATTGTTAAAAGTAAGTTTCCGGATATAGAATTAATGGGACTAAATCATGATATGGAAATCCCATATGAAGAAATTGAAAAACATGATAAATTAGTAATTTGCGATATAGCGCTACCGGTTAAATATATGCTTGAACTTAATAAAAAAATTGATTTAACTTGGATTGATCATCATGTTTCTGTTATCAAAGAATATGATGAATTAATGAAATCAGGTGAATATGAACCAATTAAAGGGGTGCGTAAAGTCGGAACGGCAGCTATTGTTTTAACTTGGCAATATTTTTATCCAGAAAAAGAATTGCCGGAAGGTATTCGCTTATTGGGATTAAATGATATTTATGATTTGCGTGATCGGCGTGTTCGCCCGTTTGAATATGCGGTTCAAACTTTTGGTGTTAATCGTCCAACCGATAAAATTTGGACACAATTAATGAACAATGAAGTTGATATTAAGGCCATGGTTGAAAAAGGTTCCGCTATTTTGTCTTGGGTTCGCCATCGTAATTATCGTTTAGTTCGCGGTATGGCTTTTGAAAGCGAATATAAAGGACTTCGTTGTGTTTGCGCCAACATGGCGCAAGGTCAGTCGGAATTTTTTGATTCACTGGAAAATATTAAAGACTTTGATTTTATGGTTATTTTCTTTATGAACAAAAAAAATTTATGGAATATGACTTTTTATACCAGCAAAAATAATGTGGATGTGTCTTTAATTGCTAAAGAATTTGGTGGTGGTGGCCATGCCAAGGCTGCAGGGGCGTCTTCCTTAAAAGAATTGCCCGACTTTTTGAAAAACGGACAAAAGCCTTGGAGTAAACCGCTATAAGTTTTCCCAAAAGAAGAACATTGAAAATAATGGCAAAAGTAACAAACTTTTGCCATTATTTAATTGATTAAATTCTTACTTTTTTTCTTCAGCTTCTGCCTCTCGAGCCTTATCTTCGTAATACTTACCAAGTTTTTTTAACAGACGACTACGTTTAAGGCGGCTTAAATGGTCAATATATAAAATACCATCTAAATGATCTATTTCATGTTGCAAGATAATAGCTAAAAAATCATCAGCCAAAATTTCCTGCTCTTTACCATTATAATCTAAATAACGTACACGCACTTTTTCATGACGCTCCACATCAGCGCTTTGATTCGGTAAAGACAGACATCCTTCGCAAAACAAAACAGTTTCTTCAGATTTCCAGATAATTTCGGGATTTACCAAATACATTGGTTTGCGAGCGGATAAATCTTCGTCGCTGGGATTGGGATCTATCACAATCACGCGCTTGTCCGAACCAACTTGAGGAGCGGCCAATCCAACGCCTTTATCAACATACATTGTTTCCAACATATCATCCAAAAAATGGCGCATTTCATTGTCAACTTTTTCAACTTTACGGCATTTTTTGCGTAAAACTTCATCAGGATAAGTGTATAATTTTAAGACAGACATTTTGTTTCTTCTTTTTTAGTTTCTAACCGAGTGAGCAATCTGATCAAGCAAAGCGTTAACCATTTTTGGCTCATTTTTTGTAAAGAAAGCATACGCCAAATCCACATATTCTTGAATAAGCACTTTAGTATCTATGGCGGTGTTGGCGGTTAATTCGTATACGGCGGTTAATAAAAGCGCTTGCATAATACCATTCATGCGTTCATACGACCATTCGCCGCGCAAATAGGCATTTAAGGATTTTTCCAAATCTTCTTTACGACTTTGGATGCCACGAACTAATTTTTCAAAATATTCGGTGTCAATTGGTCCAACTTCCACCATATTTTCTTTATCTTCACCTTCATGATCGTCAATCACAAAGCGACCAACTTTTCCTTGCACGAAGTCTTGAATAACTTCATCAACAGGCAATTGACTAAAAGCAATCATATAATTCGCTTGCACGGCGGCCAAACGCGCGCCGGATTTCATTTTAATTTTTTCAGAAACAAATTTAGTCATATTATTTTTCCTCTATATATTTATCATCTTCGTGATTGGTTAATTTTTCTATGGTGGCGACAAAATCTTCTAAATCTTGCAAAGTGCGAAAATCTTTATAAACCGAAGCAAAACGGATATAGGCAATATTATCCAAATTGGCTAATACTTCCATAACGCTTTGACCGATTTGCTCGGTAGTTATTTCCGATTCGCCGGAACTTTCAAATTTACGTTGTAAAGAAGTGACGATTTTTTCCACTCGTTCGGCTGAAATAGGTCGTTTGCGAACGGCGAGGGCGATGGAACGTTCCAATTTATCTCGGTCAAATTCTGTACGGTCTCCGTTGCGTTTAACCACTATTAACTCTCGTAGTTGCACTCTTTCAAACGTGGTAAAACGAGAACCACACTCAGGACATTCGCGCCGCCGACGTATGGATGTGTTGTCTTCGGTGTTGCGAGAATCTTTAACTTGCGTTTCTTCACAGCCACAAAAAGGGCATTTCATTTAGGCCACCTTTCCGTTTTTCAAAAGTTCTTCTGTCACTTGATAGAGTTTTGACGAATATCTAGCTCCTTTTATAAGAACAGTATCATTATTTTGCAAGAGTTTATTTAACAAAAAATCGGCAACATTATCTTTATTTTCAAAGTAATATTGCTGTTTTGTTGACGGAAGCTGCGCCAACATGTCTTTCATTTCTGGACAAACACCAACCACCACGTCAATAGAACTATTGGCTAAAATCTTGCCGATTTCTATGTGTCGCGCCTTTGACGTGTTTCCCAATTCTGCCATTTTTCCTAAGACCACAATTTTACGTCCTGCTGTTTGGCTTTTATCCAAAGATTCTATTCCAAGTTTCATGGCTTCGGGTTGACCGGAATAACTGTCATCAATCAGAGTGTAAGTTCCGTTTTTCAGAGCCAAAGTGTGGTGTTTGCCTCGACCATCTAACGCCCCAAAATCTTTAATATAAGCCGCGGCTTTTTCCACGTCCAAACCTAGCACTTGCACCACAGTCAGTGCGCACCATGCATTATACAAATATTGTTCGCCTTGTTCTTGGGTGGAAAAATTATCAGTAGGATGAATATCTTTACCAAAGGTAACTATTTTAGCCTCATGTTTTGCGGCTTCAGTTTTTAAAATATCGGCAAAATTGGTGTCTTCATTGATAATGGCAATACCGCTTTGTGCCGGCAAGCCTTCAAAAATTTCCGCTTTAGCATGGGCAATTCCTTCAAAATTCGGAAAAAATTCAATATGCATGGGATAAACATTTGTAACCACGGCAATATCAGGTTTTACCAAACTTACGGAATGAGAAATTTCACCTTTGGAACTCATACCCATTTCAATCACGGCGTAACGCGCGTCCATATCCAATTCACACAAGCTTTGCGGCACGCCTACTTGATTGTTATGATTTCCGGCTGTGGCATAAGTTTTGGCAAAATGCGATAACAAAAAAGCAATTTCCTCTTTCGTTGTTGTTTTGCCGGCACTTCCTGTTAAACCAATAACTGTTCCTTTAAATTGACTACGGTTATAAGCTCCAATTTTTCCATAAGCTTCCAGTGTGTCAGAAACAATCAGCTGTTTTTCTACCGGAATATTCTTTAACAAATGGTCGACCACAATCAAAGGACATCCTTGAGCCACAACATCCGCCGCAAAATCATGCGCGTCAAATCTTTCGCCGCGCAAAGCAATAAAAAGGGAATGTTCATCAATTTGACGACTGTCCGTAGACACTTTGTTAATAACAACATCAACCGGTGTTGGAGAACAATCCAATATTTCAGCAAGCTTTTGAGAACTTATTTCATTCATCATCAACACTCGATATTTTTACTGGTTTTAACATAGTTTTCAACTAAAACCGTACCGCGTTTGGCTGGAATAACTGCTCCAGGGCCGGCAATGCAACCACCCTCACAGCACATAACTTCCACCATATTGGCATCCTCCGGAGCCTTTGTTGCAAAGTGTTTCAACAGTTTGCAACTGTCTTTAGTCAAACCATCAATTTTAAGAGGTTTATATTCCGCTTTATCGCCGACAACAAATTGCACGGCACCGGCGACACCTCCGGAAATTGGAAAACGGCGACCTTGAGCGGAAGATTCCACGGCAAACTTATCAACTTCCAAGGTGGCAGGATTGATTTGTGCGGCGTCAAACGCGGCTTGCAACTCTTCAAAAATCAAAACATAGTCAACATTTGGATTTCGTTCAGCTTCCAAACGTTTTGCCATGCATGGTCCCACAAACACGGTTTTGTATTCTGGAAATTCTTTTTTCATTACTTCGGCGATGTAATACATCGGACTACCGGAAGTGGAAACATATTCTTTAAGTTCCGGTAAATGTTTTTCCATAGCCTGCATCCAAGCCGGACAACAGGAGGTGGTCATAAATTTAGCGCCCTCGTGCATGCGTTCCACAAATTCTGCCGCTTCATTTTTGGTGGTGATGTCAGCACCTTGCGCCACTTCC
>JBNMLT010000036.1:0-8623 GCA_050874965.1 Alphaproteobacteria bacterium | reverse complement strand
TGGTTGAGGGTTACGATCCGAAAGATTTTTTTTCCGGCTACTATATCGCTTTGCAACCGAATTGGCAAAAAACGGATTGTTCGCAATTTGTGGATAACATTTGCCCTAAAGAAGAATTTCAACAAGTTTATTCTTTTTATGTGAAAGAAGAGTGGGCTAAAAGATTGGAAAACGCCGTTGCCGCTAAACATGTGATGTTGGAGTTTTCATATCAATCAGGATATAAACCGCTGATTACTGATTTGAAAGTTGATGACGTGTCGTATAAAGACTATTTAAAGGCGGAAAATTAAAAATATTTATAGACAAATATAAAATTTTGGACTAAATTAGAAACATAGAATTTATATTTATGTTTTAATTTTTGTTTCGTATGAAAAAGATTTTGCTTTTTTTGCTGGTTGTTATGGGGGTTTTGTCGTTGAATAGCTGCGGCTATGTAGAATATATTGATTCTCCATCGTCTTATTACTATTCTCCTTACTATTACGGGCCTTCGATTTATTATGGTGCTCCACACTATACTTATCGTTATCGTCCAGTTCCTCCGCCTCCAAGACCTTGTTGCCCTTATCGGTAAAATAAAAAAAACGCCTCTCAATTGAATTTTTCACCAAAGAGAGGCGTTTTTTATTTTTGAAACAATACAATCCTAATCAAGCAACATATATTCTATTCTTTCAGGATAAACATCCATAACTTTGAATTTGACGCCATTAATGTCAATCAGGTCTTGTTCTTGAGGAAAGACAAAACGCTGAAAATATCCTTCACTTGAGTTGGCGTTGCTGTAATCAGTATAAATGAAAGCCATATAGCCGTTTTCTAAGCCATCATATTTGACTTCAAATTGTAATTGAGGTTGGCTAACACTTTCGCGAGACTCTTTTTGTTGCTCCAAGCGAATTTTTTCAGGCTTCAAAAATGCTTTTTCTTTAGGTAGAAGCAATTCGCCATGATAAATATGGCAGAGCATGTGTAAAAAATATCCTTGCTCATCCACTAAAAGATAATCATCTTTGCCATCGTTGGCGGAAACGACAAGATAGTATTTGCCATTCATTTTTATTTCACCAAGAGGTTCAAATTCTTGTCCTTTATGAATATTCACAACCGCCACGAGAGATGTAGCCATCTGTGGACGCTATAAGTTTGGGTTTGGTAAAATTTTGAATTGTATATGTTTGAGCGTCAACCATACGTTGTCCCAAATTGGCAGAAACAACAACATTATGTTGATATGTCCGTGTGTTAAGCGTTTTGCTGTCAGTTAATTGTTCATCAGAAGCAATATCGCTTGGATTATAGTAATTAATCGGCAGGGTCTTGTAAGGACGGACATTGTTTAACCAATAATTGTCATTATCTGATTCAAAAACGGTGCAAGCCGCCAACAATATTGAAGAAAGAGTGATAAATATTTTTTTCATGGTAAGCTCTTTTTTAAGGTTTATTTACTATACTAGATATTAAAATATAACAAAGTTGGTAAATAAAGTAATAACGAAAGATAAAAAAATGAGTAATAATTCAGGAAGTTGTAAAATAATAAAATTTGAGCCGATGGCTAATGTTTCGGAAGATTTGCAAGATTTCGCCGATAATTTTTTTGAGGTTACATCTTTAGATTATAATGATGACGGTTTGGAACAACTCGTCGGGTACATGCGCGCCGACGCTCAGGAAAAAGATTTGCCGGATGCGGCGTTGCAACAAGGAATTTTATTACCAAAATATCAATGTGAGCTGTTAGAAAGTGAAGATTGGCTTACGGAAAATGTTATGACTTTTGAACCGTTGTCCGAAAAAGATTTTTTTATAACAAGTATTAATGATAAAACTCCGATACCGGAAAACAAAATAGGTTTGCGAGTTTACGCCGCAACGGCGTTTGGCTCGGAACATCAGACGACAAGGGGATGTTTAGACGCTCTGTTGGATATAAATAAAATGGGAGCAACATCTCCAAAACAATTGCTTGATGTGGGAACAGGCTCCGGTATTTTGGCTTTGGCCGCGGCTAAACTTTGGAAAAATATTAAAATTACGGCGGTGGATATTGATGATGAGTCTGTGCGTGTGGCTCAACAAAATGCAATTGATAACGGGGTGGAAAAACAAATAGAAGTGGCTTTGAGTGACGGCTATCATTCAGAGTTGGTGCAAAAACACGCTCCATATGATGTTATTTTAGCCAATATTTTAGCTCGGCCGCTTATCGCGATGGCGCCGGATATGGCAAATAGTTTGGCCAAAGGCGGATATGCTGTTATTTCTGGATTTATTGCCGATCAAGTTGATTGGGTTGTTGGAGAGCATGAAAAATGCGGTTTAAAACTTAAAAAGCTGTATAAAAAGGATAATTGGCGTATTGCCTTATTGGAGAAATAAATGAATTTGGAAAACATAAAAAATAAATTGGTTTCAGAAAATTTGGACGCGTATTTGATTGGCTACGGAAATTGCTTCATAGGACAAGACGTTTTGCCGCAAGAGCATAAATTGAAACATGTGTGTGGATTTTCCGGTTCGGCTGGAATGTTGGCGGTGACGCCGCAAAAGACTTTTTTATTTGTTGATGGACGTTATGAACTCCAAGCAAGGCAAGAAGTTGATTTAAATAAAATAACCGTCATTGATAAAGAGCCTTGTTTAAAAAACGTATGCACTTTTTTACAAGAAAATAGTTGCGATTTGGTTGGTTATGATGGCATGAGCATAGCGGCCTCAGAATTGAAAGATGTTTGTGACTTGGCGCTGAGCTTTAAGGATGTTGGTGATTTTGTAAATATAAAAAACTTGAAAAAAATTAAGGTGGAAGAACGTCCAATAGAATACGCCGGTTTGGCTTCTTCGGAAAAAATGCAATTTCTCAAGCGTTTATTGGCGCGTAATTCCGCGGATTATTATCTTTTAACAGCTGTAGACAGTGTTTCATGGCTTTTAAATATCTATGCTCGAGATTTGTCTTGTTCACCCGTGGTGCGTGCCTATGCCATAATTGGAAAAAACGGGCTTGTTGCGTTGGTTGGTGATAATTTGCAAACAGATCTTCCGGTTTTGAGTTTTGCCGATTTTGAAAAATGGTTGGCAAATAATTCGTCCAAAAAATTTTTATATGACGCCTCATCAATTCCGGCTCGACTGCAACATTTGTTAAAACATGGCATAGAAACAGCGGATGTTTGTCAGATATTAAAAGCTGAAAAAAATGAAGCGGAATTAGCGGGAATGATTGCGTGTCATAAACGCGATGGCGTGGCTTTGGTGCAACTGTTATATTGGCTGGAAAATAACTGGAAAGGCAAAACGGAGTTGGATGTTGTTGAAAAATTGCATGAATTTCGCCAACAGCAAAATTTGTTTTTTTCGGAAAGTTTTGAAACAATTGCCGGAGCTGCTGAGAATGGCGCCATTGTTCATTATCAACCAACAGAAAAAACAAATAAAAGTTTATCAATAAATAGCTTGCTTTTATTGGATAGCGGTGGACAATATTTGGATGGAACCACAGATGTGACCCGCACCATTGCCTTGGGACATCCCACATTAGAAATGATACATGATTTTACTTTGGTTTTAAAAGGACATATGGCGTTGTCTCGGGCTATTTTTCCGGAGGGAACGTGTGGATTGAGTTTAGATGTATTAGCCCGCCAGCCTTTGTGGCGCGAAGGTAAGGATTTTAAACATGGAACCGGACATGGTGTCGGTTGTTTTGGAAATGTTCATGAAGGGCCTAATCGAATTTCAAGTAATGGTAGTCTGTACGGTTTCAAAAAAAATATGATAACATCTATTGAACCGGGGTACTATAAAGAAAATGCCTATGGTATTCGGATTGAAAATTTGGTGTATAGCAAAGTTTCGGCGGAATATAAAAATTATTTGGAGTTTGAACCTTTAACTTTAGTGCCTATTGATAAAAGGCTAATCGATGTATATCTCCTTGATTCGGGAGAACGGGATTGGCTGAACAAATATCACCAAAAGGTGTATGAAAGTTTGGCCGCGTGTGTAAATGATGATGTAAAAAAGTGGCTGAAAGCGTCCTGTTCTCCTCTCTAAAGAGTAAGGAGGAACAATGAAAAAGTTTTTTATTTTTTTATTTTTAGGTTTTGCTTTATTTGTGTTGGAGAGCAAAGCCCAATTTATTGATTCGTCCGGTGACACGCCGTATATCAGACAATATGTGGAAGAAAATGAAAATAACTGGAATAAATCCATTATCTATGTTTTTTACAACAATTCCCCGTGTGCGCATTGCGCTGAAGCCATGGGACAGTTGTTTAATATTTATCAGCAAAATTACAAAGATGAACTAAGTTACTTTGAAATAAATTATCAAGAGCAGGGAGAATTTGCTTTTACAACAGCATATATGTTGGAGCAGCCGCTTTCGGTGGTTTTGGTGCGGATAAATGATGGAATGAGCCGAGGTTTTTATAAAATTGAAAATCCTCAGCAATGGTTGCCGGACCAGATTTTTTTTACGGAACAAATTACAACGGCAATAAATAACTTTTTACTTCATTAAAATTTTATCTAAAAATTTACTAATTTGGTCTAAACTGCATTTAACTTGGTTTAATATGTCAGTTGGAAAAAATGAGTAAAGTTATTAAGCATATATCTCGAATACGCGACGAATTTGATACAGTGATTTGTGGCGTTAACGGTGTTATTTGCAATGGACAAAACTTTTTTTCTGAAAGTGCAGATGTGCTGATTAAGCTGTATCAGAGCGGAAAAAAAATAGCGTTGGCGTCAAATTCCGGCATGCGTGTGCAAGATTTGTTTTTGTGGCTAAAACGTCAGGGATTGCCAATGAATATTTTTTATGCAATGATCACAGCCGGAGAAATTGCTCATTTTTACTTAAAAAATCAATCTTCAATTGGAACAACGTATTTCCCTGTTGTTATGAATGAGCAAAGTTTTATAAATGGTTTGCCTTATAAAAAAGTTGATAATGTTGTTTTAGCTGATTTTATTTTGGCAGAAACATCGGATCAGGGGATAGATGTTGAAGAATGGTCTTCTTTGTTGGAACAGTCTTTGAATTTACAACTTCCATTATTATGCGTGGGAAATGATACGAGTGTGATGTCTAAAAAAGGTTTAAAAGCCGGTGTTGGCGCATTGGCGGAACAGTACGCGTTAATGGGAGGAAAAATTATTTTATTTGGTAAACCGGATTTACGTGTTGCGGCATATTTAACTGAAAATATGGTTGATTTGGATGCGTCAAGATGTTTGTTTATTGGTGATAACATGGCAACTGATATGCGCCTAGGTGAAAATTTTGGTGGTAAAAATTTGTTGCTTGCAAATGGTATACATCAATTAAGTGGCGATTTGACAAGACAGACAGATGAGCTTTCCACCAGTTATGGTTTAAATGTTGATTATTGTATGGAGAAACTTCAGTGGTGATTTTAAACCATCGGCGATGGATGATTTTGACAATTTTTGCCTGTTTACTTGTTTTGGTTTTGAAATGTCAGGTGGCAGAACCTGGGTGGGAGCGTTCAAATATTGCGGTTTCACTTAAACAGCAAAATTACACAACAGAAATAACAGCGGAAGAGCTGGATGAGTTTATAAAATTATGGCCACAATTTAAAGAATTAGGATTTGCCGATGATTTGATTGTGTCATATAAAATCGACCGACCATCAAAATTTATAGATTGGAAAAGTAAAATTTGGTTTGTGTATCATAAATGGGATGCGGATCGCTTTTTTTATGTTCAGCAACGAACGGCGGCTTTGCTTTTTGTGTTAAATGTTCGTCGGGATGCTACCGCTTTGATGGATATGTTGTATGATCGTCCCGAACAAGTGGCTCAGCAAATGTATGAAGTTCAAGAAATACGCAGTAAAATGGGAAACGAAGAGCTAAATGAACTCAAACTTATCGAAAGTCGGGAAGCTATCTTAAAAAAATTATTTAATTAATGTGTTTTGATATGTTTTGCGCCAAAAAGGTCAAAAATGTGTAAAAGCGCTTATTTTTTATTTTTCTTATTAATAAAATTATAACTTTATCGGATAATAATAGACTTTAACACGAAAATGAGTGAGAAAAATAATGAAGGTAAAAACAGTTTTAAACACGATTATCAACGCCGATTGTATTGAAACAATGAATCAAATGGAAGAAAATTCAATCGATGTTATTTTTGCGGATCCTCCGTATAATATGCAATTGGGGGATGCTTTGCTTCGTCCGGATAACACAGTTGTTAATGGTGTTGATGAAGAATGGGATAGCTTTGAAAGTTTGGCAGCGTATGATGAATACACAAAAAAATGGTTAAGCGCGGCTCGTCGAATTTTGAAAGATGATGGCAGCATTTGGGTGATCGGCTCATATCACAATATTTTTCGTGTGGGTTATATTTTGCAAAATTTAGGATTTTGGATTTTAAATGACGTGGTTTGGAATAAAACAAATCCAATGCCGAATTTTAAGGGAACGCGCTTTACCAATGCGCATGAAACTTTGATTTGGGCGGTTAAAAATCCAAAAGCTAAATACACATTTAACTATGAAGCCATGAAAGCGCTGAACGATGAAACGCAAATGCGTAGTATTTGGGAAATTCCTATTTGCACAGGAAAAGAACGTTTGAAAAACGGTCAAGGAGAAAAGTTGCATCCAACACAAAAGCCGGAAGCGTTACTCTATCGGGTTATTTTAGCTTCTACCAAACCTGGAGATGTGATTTTAGATCCATTTTTCGGAACAGGAACAACCGGTGCCATGGCTAAAAAAATGGGACGTAATTTTATTGGTATTGAGCGAGACGAGTCTTATGTGAAAGGGGCTGAAAATCGTTTGCAAGCTATTGAGCCGTTTTGTGGCGAAGCGTTGGAATATACGGTCAAAAAGAAGTTGCAAAGAGTGCCGTTTGGAGCGGTTATTGAGCGCGGGATGTTGGCGCCGGGGGATGTTTTGTTTGATGCCAGCGGAAAACATTTTGCAACAATTCGTTCGGATGGTTCTATTAAAAGCGCATCGGCCGAAGGCTCTATTCATCAGGTTGGCGCGGCGGAGCAAAATGCCGCTGCTTGCAATGGCTGGGAATATTGGTATTTTAAGGATGGCAAAAACGGTTTGGTGTGTATAGATGAGCTAAGATGTCAATTGCGTCAGGAAATGTATGGGGCAAAATAAAATTGATTAGTGGACAAAGACCAGATTATAAAGAATTTAGAGATAAGAAGGAAACCGAAAACAGCAATGTTAAAGGCGGATGTTACGCCGCTATTGACCTTGGAACAAATTCTTGTCGTCTGGTTATTGCACAACCGACGCCTAGTTCTTTTCATGTGGTGGAAACTTTTTCCAAAATCACGCGTTTAGGCGAGGGTATTATCAATGGCAATATGTTATCAAAGCCAGCAATTAGACGCACGATTGCAGCGTTAAAAGTGTGTAGCGCCATTATTAATGAATATCAACCCATTGTCCGCATGCGTTTTGTGGCAACAGCAGCATGCCGCCGCGCCATAAATTGTAAAGATTTTGAAACGTTGGTAAAACAAGCGACAGGCTTAAACATGGAAGTTATATCTTCTAAAGAAGAAGCACGTTTGGCTGTCGTCGGGTGCATGCCATTGCTGAATCGCCTGATTAAACGCGCGTTGGTTTTTGATATTGGAGGCGGTTCAACGGAAATTTCTTTGGCGCGGGTAACCGAAACCGGAAAAACATTTATAGAAGGTTTTGTTTCGCTTCCTTATGGTGTGGTGACTATTTCCGAAGCTTTTCCCGGAAAAGATATGACAACGTTGGCATATGATACGATTGTGGAGCGCACACAAAAAATTTTGCAAGAATTTGAAGATAAATATCATATCCGTGAGGCAATTGAAAATCAAGAAATTCAAATTATTGGAACATCCGGCACGGTGACGGTTTTGGGCGCGGTACATTTAAATTTGCCGCGTTATAATCGGGCGGCGGTTGATGGAATTGCGCTTTCGGGTACAGATATAGAAAAAGTTATTCGTCGAATTAAAAACATGGGATATGAAGGGCGTTGCAAACATTCGTGCATTGGCAAACTAAAAGCGGACTTGACCATGGCGGGGTGCACAATCATAGAAGCTTTATGTTCATTTTGGCCGATTTCAGAAATTACTATAGCAGATAGAGGGATTCGAGAAGGTATTTTGTTGGATATGATGCATCATCAAAAAAATAACTATTTTCATAAAGGTGGTCGGCGTCATAAACTTTTTAGAAAAAGGGGGAATAATGGACAAAGAAAATCTGGCGGCAATTGATTTGGGAACAAATTCTTGTCGTATTCGAATTACGGATAAAAAGGGAAAAGTGCTCTATCGTGAAGCTGTGACGATAAAATTAGGCGAGGGGCTTTACGAAAACAATAATTTCTCTGAGGAATCTATTCAGCGTGGTTTGACCTGTTTGAATCGTTTTGCAAAATTGTTGCGTGAATATAATGTTGGAAAATATCGTGCGGTGGCCACGGCTTCTTGTCGAAAGGCTCAAAACAGCGCAAAATTTATACAAATGGTCAAGGAGCTGAGTGGTATTGAATTGGAAGTAATTTCTCCGGAAGAAGAAGCCTTACTCAACTTGAAAGGGG
>JBNMLT010000035.1:0-8647 GCA_050874965.1 Alphaproteobacteria bacterium | reverse complement strand
TGACAATGGATTTAAACGACCCGTTTACGGGTAAGTAATAACAGATTGCGTCTGACAGACATTAGAGTTCCCTGTTTAGGGGATGCAAGTGGTAAAGGGCTATGCCCGCATATGAAGAACCACGCGTTTTACGCGTGGGTCACTTTTTTAGGACAACTAGACTTATTGAACAGGGGCTCCTTCAACCAACAAAGTTAAATTTGTTGTAAATAGTTTTACGGCGATAGACATCAAAATAATGCCAAACGCTTTTTGGAAGATGCAAATAATTCCTGGAGAGAGCATTTTTTCAAGTTTTGGAGCCATTTTTAAGCCAAGGTAAACAATGATAACATTGCAAAGAATAGCTAAAACAATATTCAAATCGGCATATTGGGCGCGGATGGATAAAATTGTTGTAAAAGCACCTGCACCGGCAATAAGTGGAAAAACAATAGGGGTAAACGTTGCATCGTTGGCTGAATATTTATTTTCATGAAAAATATGAACATCCAAAATCATTTCCATGGAAATAATGAAAATGATGATTGAACCGGCAATGGCAAATGAAGAAATGTCCAAACTGAAAAGCTGTAAAAAAACATTTCCCATATACATAAAGCCTAAAAATAAAATAAGAGAAATGATAGAGGCGCGTCCGGCGTGAATAGTTCTTCCATCCTGTAATAAATTTAGAACAACAGGTAATACGCCAATAATATCAATAATGGCAAATAAAACGACAAAAGCACTGATAAATTGCGTTGTATCGTAAGTGCTTAGAAAAGCAGTTAAAGCATCCATGATAAACTCCTAAAACATAACAAAAAAACGGCGATATACTTTAATATCGCCGCCGTTCTAGCAAACTAAATCAAATTAGTCAATCTTTTTTGCTTCAATGCGCATTCTATAAAATGAACGCCATACAAAAACAATACCGATAATGAAAAAGACAATACCGATACCAAAAGCCAAGCATTCAGAATGAGCTGAAACTTTTGCCGCCATTTCTGCCGCCAACAAACCGAACAAAGTTGTAAACTTGATAATCGGATTCAAAGCAACAGACGCTGTGTCTTTATACGGATCACCGACTGTGTCACCAACAACAGATGCGGCGTGCAGATCTGTTCCTTTTTCGTTTAAATCAACTTCCACCACTTTTTTGGCATTATCCCAAGCACCGCCGGCATTAGCCATATACAAAGCTTGATACAAACCAAAGATGGCAATGGAAATTAAATAACTTGCGAATAATTCTGGGCTGAAAAAAGCAAATGCAATTGCAAACGAAAAAATGACAATAAAGATGTTAAACATACCTTTTTGAGCATATTGAGTGCAAATTTTCACAACGGTTTTAGAATCTTCTACCGAAGCTGCTTTTTTTGTGTCTAATTTGATGTGCTCTTTAATGTAGTTTACAGCACGATAAGCACCTGTTGAAACAGCTTGGATTGATGCTCCGGAGAACCAATAAATAACGGCACCGCCCAAAATCAAGCCCAAAAGAACGCGAGCGTCCAATAGGTTGAGCTGTAAGTTCAACAATAAAATAATCGAAAAAATCATTGTTGTGGCACCGATAACCGCCGTACCGATTAACACTGGTTTTGAGGTGGCCTTAAATGTGTTTCCGGCTGAGTCGTTAGCTTCAAGTAAATGTTTACCTTGCTCAAAATCCGGTTCAAAACCGTAGTCATTTTTGATTTCTTTTTTGATACCTTTAATATCTTCAATTTGCGAAAGTTCAAAAACGGATTGAGCGTTGTCTGTTACAGGACCATAGCTGTCAACAGCAATGGTGACCGGTCCCATTCCCAACATGCCGAAAGCAACCAAGCCAAAGGCAAAAACGGTTGGATAAATCATGATTTGTGACAAATCGCCCTGAGAAGTGATGTAGGCAACAGCCATTAAACCAGCCATAACAACACCTTGCCAAAAACCTGAGAAATTACCGGCAACAATACCAGAAATAATGTTCAAAGAGGCACCGGCTTCGCGGCTGGCATTGACAACTTCTTGAACATGTTGAGATTTTGACGATGTGAATATTTTTGTAAATTCAGGAATTATAGCCGCGGCCAAAGTTCCGCAACTGATAATAACCGACATTTCCCACCAAATGTTTGAACCAAAGCTTTCTTTTGGCAACATAAGATAAGAAACGGCAAATGTTACTAAAATAGAAATAAGAGATGTCAGCCAAATCAAACTTGTTAACGGAGCTTCAAAATCAAATGATTTTTTGTCGCCATAGATTTTTTTTGAAATTGCGCCATTTAGGGCATAGGCGGCAACAGATGTAATAATCATGAGAATGCGCATTACAAAAATCCAAGTGATTAAACGAGCCTGAAGTTCTGGTGCCCAAACATAAGCCGAAATAGCTCCATCAGCACTAATAGCCATTCCTGCGGCCAAAACAATAAAACTGATTAAGGCAACACCTGTCACCCCATATGTTTCAAAACCATCGGCGGTTGGACCGCAAGAATCTCCGGCGTTATCACCGGTGCAATCCGCAATTACTCCAGGGTTACGGGCATCATCTTCATCAATTTTGAAAATTATTTTCATTAAATCTGCTCCGATATCGGCTATTTTAGTGAAAATGCCACCGCATATGCGCAAAGCAGACGCGCCCAAAGATTCACCAATGGCAAAACCGATAAAGCATGCTCCGGCGGTGTCACGTGGTACAAAAACTAAAATGAACATCATCATTATGAGTTCAACGCAAATAAGCAATACACCGATAGACATGCCAGAACGCAGTGGAAGGTTCATAACAGGATAAGCTTTACCCTGTAAAGATGCAAAAGATGTGCGGGAGTTGGCATAAGTATTAATACGCATGCCAAACCATGCGACGGAATAAGAACCCAGAATGCCCAATACAGACCAAAGCAAAATATTTAAAACTTTTAATAATGGCGTGCCGTTTAAAATTGCAAAGTAATAAATAATGCAAGCGGCGATAAAAACTTCTAAAACCAAAAGCAGTTTTGCCTGTTGTTTCATATAAGTTGTGCAAGTGGCATAAATTGTTTCAGAAACTTTCAGCATTGCTTCATGTGCCGGCATTTTTTTTATTTTAAAAAATTCCCATAATCCAAAAGCCATGCCTAACAAACAAACAGCCATGCCCATAAGCAATAAGCCATTTCCAGAAATATCTAAGCCAAAAAAGCTGTACGTTGCGTCGGATAATGATGGAATAATTAAATCCAACTCGGACGCATGAGCACTGCTTATGGCAGAGAGTAAAAAGGACATTGCCGTCAGGGCAACAGTGCCTAATTTAATTCTGCGGTAAAACATAATATTCATCCTTTGCAAAAAAAATTGAAAAATGACCTCAAGTAAGTTCTCCCTTACCGGCCGGTAAAAATACCTTAAATCATAAAGGTTAATTAATCACTACAAAATAATATAATTTCGCGAATCCGTGGATAATTTTTTAATTTTCAAAACTATCTAAAATATCAAATTTAGAAACATCTAAATAGTTTTTCCCATTGTCGTCATTTATATTGATATCCGCACCTGATTTTAATAGTTCTATTGAAATGTTGTCGCTGCCAAAAGCTGCGGCATAAAATAAAGCTGTTCGTCCCCAGCTGTCTTTTTGATTAACTTTAGCGCCGGCGGCTAAAAGTGTTTTGACAAGTTTTAGATTAAGATCATTTGTGGCGGCATTCATCAAGGCAGTGCCTTGAGGTGTTTCCTGATTGACGTCAGCACCGTTTTTGAGTAAAAAATTTAATAAATTTTCGGCATGTGTGACTAAAAATTTTTCTTGTTCGGCAATTTTAGCCTGTTGCGTTTCATCATTTAAATTAGAAATGTCTTTGTTTGTTATTTGAAATTCCCGCATGATGGAAGTTGTAAAGACCAAAAGAGTTAAGCCGTTTGTTGAGGGAGAATTAACATCGGCACCGGCGTCGACAAGCATTTGCGCCGTGTCAAAATCGAGCTGGCGAGTTAAAACAAAAAAAAGAAGGGTATCGCCGTTTGCGTCTCTTGAGTTTACGTCCAAGCCGTCATCAATAAGTTTTTGGATAGCTTCTTTATCTTGTGACAATAAAATATTTTGAACGTAAGCATCGTCAATTTCTTGGGTAAAAGCAGCGGTTGAACAAGCAAAAAAGAAACAAGTGAATAATGTGAAAAAATAGCGCATGAATGACCTCGAATTTATTGAATGAATTTAATCTAACACAATAGGCGGAACGAGGCAAGTCTTTAAAATTTTTTAGAAAGTCTTATATTTGCTCTAGGAGGAAATAATGAGAAAGAAATATAATAAACCGACATATTACATAACATTACAGGGCGGAAGCAAAGATTTTCATGTACGTGTCATTGAAGAAGATCGTTTAATTCCTTCAGTGCAGTTGCGAGATATGGAGTTTGATGAAGATATGAAAAATCAGGGTGAGGAAGAAAATTTACCGGAAAGCGATAGATTAATGGTCTGCCAGCAAAAAGGCGTAAAACAAACTCATTGTGATTTAGGCTAAAAGATTTTATAAAATGGCGTATCCGGCGAGGCTCGAACTCGCAACCTTCGGCGTCGGAGGCCGACACTCTATCCAATTGAGCTACGGATACAAAGCGATTCGTTTATAATTTTTCACCTTTTTACATAATTTTACTTGACTTGTCAATGAAATGAATGTATTAACAAGCAACAAATAATGTTGTGTTTTAACTTTAAGGAATTTAAAAATGGCTAAGAAATGTGATATTTTGGGCACCGGCGTTATGAGCGGCAACAATGTAAGCCATGCAAATAACAAAACTCGTCGTCGTTTTTTGCCTAATTTGCAAGTTGTGTCTTTGTTTAGTGAAGCTTTAAATAAAGTTTTCAAATTGAAAGTATGCTCTAAAACTTTGCGTTCTATTGAGCACAATGGCGGTTTGGATTCTTATTTGGAAAAAACTTCTAATACAAAATTGACAGAAGAAGCTAAAAAAATTAAAAAAACAATTGCTTCTAAAAAAGTAGCTGCTTAACAAAAATAAGATACAAAAAACTCCGATAAATTATCGGAGTTTTTTTGTTAGGCGCCGCAAATGTGCTGTACAAGATACAGTGTCAAAACTTGCATCCCAGAAGCAATAAGCAAATTGCATAAAACTATGCAGGATGTTTTGCACGACCAGCCCTTTTTACTTGAAATCAAGGCTACAAGATGCACCAGAACCAAGACGGCTGAAATTAATGAAAAACTGGTAAATATAACCAGTATTCCATATATGACAGCAATTCCGTCGTTAAGTGGTGGAAAGAGAAATGTTGAATGTGTTCCAACCACCCAAAACAACCCAACCCCAAAAGCAAATAACAGAAAAAAAAGAGGAACGTCTTTAAAAAGACTCTCTTTCCAATTTTGTCTAAATTCTAAGGTGATGGGGAATACTTCTATTAATACAATAGCTGCCGCACATGGAAGTGCTATCGGATAAATATCCGGCATGGAAAATAACCATGCGCATAGACTGATAAATGCCAGAGCAAGAACAGTCAGCCCTAAAAAGATAAATGATTTAACCATAAAAGTAAAAGAAATTAATAATTTAACAGATAAATCTATTATAATGTAAAAGAGATTTTTGTCAATAGGGTCTATTAAAAAAGACGTCTTTGGATAAAGACGTCTTTTTATCATTGAAATGAGAACTTATAATTCTCCAACATACATGCCAATGGCTTGAGCTGCTTTAACATAATCACTGTGCGCGTTCAAACCGGTAGTTCCAGCCGCAACAACTTCTTCCAAACTGAAGGACGTTATTTTACCATTGCTTAATGAAACCATGCGGTCTGTATGTCCTTCGGCTAACAATTGAACGGCTTCAGCAGCCAGAACAACGGCTAAACCTCTATCAAAGGCTGTTGGATTGCCTGAACGCTGGACGTGCCCCAATTTGGTAACGCGAGTTTGAAATCCTTTATAGTTGGTATTAATCAAATTGCTTAAATAATCGCCGATACCACCATTAATTTTTTCGCCAACAAGATTTACGGCACTGGTAACAGCTTCGCCTTTTTCCGTTTTAACGCCTTCGGAAACCACAATCAAAGCGCTTGTGCGTCCGCTGGCTTTTACTTCTTCAAGCTTTTTTATAATGCCGTTTAGAGTGTATGGAATTTCCGGAACTAAACAAATATCGGCAAATCCGGCAATAGCGGAGTGCATGGCTAAATGTCCGGCGTCACGTCCCATTACTTCCAAAATTAAGGCGCGGTGGTGTGAGCGAGCCGTTGTCATCAAGTCATCCAAAGCATTGGTGCAAACTTGACAAGCGGTGTTAAAACCAACGGAAAATTCCGTCAATGGTGTATCGTTGTCAATGGTTTTGGGAATGCCAATCATTCTTACGCCGGCCATTTTGCAATAAGTGCTAACAATATTCATACTACCGTCGCCACCAACGACCAAAACGGCGTCCAAACCAAGTTCGCGAACGCCTTCGCCAAAACGTTGAGCCAAAACTTCTTGAGATTCTTTCACACCAGTGTTGAGAGAACCAAGGTAAGAGCCCGCCATTCTTGGCCAAGGGGTGCTGCTAAAGTTGTTTTCAGTTAAAATTTCATACGACAAGGGACGATTGGTGAGGCCATCGGTTCCATCATGAATTCCATAAACTTCCCAACCTTGCTTTGTGGCTGCGTTAACAACAGCCATAACAACAGCATTTAATCCGGCGCAATCACCGCCACTGGTTAAAATACCAATTTTTTTTATATTGCTCATTCTTGAAACTCCGTTTAAATATTGCAATTTGCTAAAAAATATTGTATATTCTTTACAACTTTGAAAATAAATTTCCACAAAAAAATGGATTTTGTTAAAAAAAATTAGCGAAAGGGCTTTTATTCAAATGATGGGTAATGATAAAGCGGCTAAACTTCAGCTGTTGTTGTGCGAGTTAAAATTAGAACAAAGACATGTGAATACAGACATGTCTCGTTTGATAAGACAGGGAAAAACCATAGATTTTTTTAAGGCAAAGCAACTAAGCGCTCGCAAAAATGGTTTGGCTGAAAAAATCAATAAAGTTGAAAATTCCATGAATCCCAACATTATTGCTTAAGCTTTATTTTTTGCTTGAAAAAAAATAAATACTGTGTTAAATAAAACCCCAATTTGGGTTAACTTTTAGATAAAATTAGAAAAGAGGTGATTTAAGTGGTACAAGTAACAGTTATTGGAAACGATGTAAACCAGTCTTTGAAAATCTTGAAAAAGAAAATGCAAAGAGAAGGTGATTTTCGTGAAATGAAGCTGCGCCGTTGCCATGAAAAGAATTCTGAAAAGAAAGCTCGTCGCAAAGCAGAAGCTATCCGTCGTGCGCGCAAGCAAATGCGTAAACGCTTAGACACCGAAGGTTTCTAGTTGTATAGAATACTTTATAAATATCCCCGCCCTCTAGAGTGGGGATTTATTTTTCAGATAAAAGGAGGTTATGATGAAAAAACTATTAAGCATGTTGTTTGGAATTTTTGTTTTGGTTGGTTGTGGTAATGCCGAAGGACAGGTTTCTTTGGCGGGTAAAAAGTTTGTTATGCAAAACACAGAAAACGGCGCGACTATAACTCTGGAATTTGATGAGACGAAAAATGATTATTACGGCCAAGTTGTTAATAACTATTTTGGCAGCTATAAAATATCTGGAAACAAAATTATTTTTGATGCCGGAGGCGCAACCATGATGATGGGACCGCGTGGAGAAATGGATGCAGAGCGTCAATATTTTACTGATTTGGAAAAAGTGAAAACTTACACTTTGCAAAATGGTATTTTAACATTAACAACTTCCGATGGCAAGGTTTTGGAATTTAAAGAAAAGTAAGCTTTATAAGCGCCAACAAGCTTTTGCTAATTTCTATTTAAATGGTGTTGAATGATTGCTTTATGAAGTTTCTTTGGAGGAATGAGTTTTATCTTAAATAGTGCTTGCAAAGCGGTGGTTAATTGTCTATAACGAATAAAAAATTAAAAAATACAGCCCGTTAGGAGTTTAAATTATGGGATTTAACTGTGGTATTGTGGGGTTGCCGAATGTTGGTAAATCTACGCTTTTCAACGCTTTAACGCAAACAATTGCGGCTCAAGCCGCTAATTTTCCGTTTTGTACAATTGAGCCAAATACGGGACGGGTGGCCGTCCCAGATAAGCGTTTGGATAAATTGGTTGAGATGGTCAAGCCAAAAAACGTGGTGCCGACACAGCTGGAATTTGTTGATATCGCTGGTTTGGTGAAAGGCGCGTCAAAAGGAGAAGGACTGGGTAATCAATTTTTAGCCAATATTCGGGAGACGGACGCTGTAATTCATGTTTTGCGTTGTTTTGAAGATGACAACATTACTCATGTTGAAGGCTCTGTCGATCCTGTGCGCGACGCGGATATTGTTAAAACCGAGCTGATGATCGCTGATTTGGATTCGTTGCAAAAAAGAATAGATCAGTTGCGCAAAAAAGCAACAGCCGGAGATAAAGATGCCGCTGTGAATGTGCGTGTTATGGAACCAATTATTGCCGCCCTGCAGGCAGGCAAACCTGCGCGTTCCGCAGCTCCAGACACTCAGGATAAGGAAGCGACAAAATGCTATAAAATGTTGCAACTGTTGACCTCTAAGCCTGTTTTG
>JBNMLT010000034.1:0-8691 GCA_050874965.1 Alphaproteobacteria bacterium | reverse complement strand
TTGTTTCCCCTCCGGAAACGGCTCAATACAACCTAAACGACGCGCAATCCGAATTAATTCAAAAACTGAGCGAAACCTCGTTGAAAACAGCGGTAAAAGAAATCGCTGAAAAATTTTCGCTAAATAAAAACGACATCTACGCTTTAGCTCTGAAAATAAAAAATGACAAACTATCTTAATGGCAAATTAGCCGAATTTTTAGCCCGTTGCTATTTGCGATTACACGGATATCGCATTGTGGATAAAAATGTCACAGTCGGACGAGGAACAACAGCCGGAGAAATAGACATTGTGGCCAAACAGGGGCATTGTCTTATTTTTGTTGAAGTTAAAAAACGTCAAACTATAGACACGGCGGCTTATGCTATTTCTTCCAGACAGCAACAACGCGTTGTTCGCGGCGCGATGTGTTTTATACAAAAGCACCCTCGTTTCCAAAAATACGACGTACGTTTTGATGCAATTTTAGTCGCTTTTCCGTTTTCTATATCACACATAAAAAACGCTTGGTTTGCAGATTAGTCACAAACCGGCAAAACGAGCTATTTTTTGTCCAATCGTCTGAGGCAAATGAGCCATGTTGATGTGCTTTTGAATAAGTGCTGTATCATAATCAGTTTTTGTGCGAAGTTGATAACGCAACTCTATGCCTGTTCCAGCGGTATACGCATTTTCCGGTAAAAAACTTTTTATTTTGATAAAAGGAACTTGATGCTCTTGAAGCATTTGCACCGGATGATGCAAAATATTTTCTTGCTTAAACGTGCGAATATAACTATTGCCAATAAACCCCTGAGCGATAAGTAACGGCGTTAATTCCATTTCGCAGTTTTCTGAATTATACGAAAATGGAACAGATTGCCAAAATTTGTGAAATTGAGCATTTTTAACAACATCTTGTGAAAAAACCATGCAATAACTGTGCAAATGAAAATGATTTTCGTAGTCTGAAGTCACGCTCCAAAAATCATAGCCCTTTCGTTCCATTGAGCGAAAAAAATTATCTAAATTATATAAGGGACCATACACGCTATCATTGCACAAAACCAATTCGTCGTATTGTTCCAACTTTTCCCACCCCAATTTATTAATCAAATATTGCCATGAGCCAAAATCTTTCATCGGTTGTTTTTTTGAATAAAACATTTGGGTGTAAGGTGCAATTTTAATAAGCTCATCTGGAGGAAAATTTCCATTACCCATAAAATAAACCTCGCTGATTTTTGACAACTCTTTAATTAAATAAACCACATAATCTTGAATTTTATTATTTTTATCATATCCGGCAAAAAGACAAATACGGCGCATGTTTTCCTCCTTTTTTAACGTTGCCTTTTTTAAATAATCATCAACTAAAAATTTTAAACTCTTCAAAGGTAAATAATTTATTGCATAATAAAGCTTGCAAAGTGCTTAGGTGTGTGTTAATTCATATAATGATGTGAATTTTGGAGAAAACAAATGATTGAGATGCCGGAAAATCTCGTAGAAATGGCCTTAAAAACCATGGGAGACCGTTGGAAAGTGATGATCATCCAAGAATTAATGGATGGCACAAAACGTTTTGGTAAAATAAAAAAAGAACTTGGCGACATCACTCAAAAAGTTTTAACTTCCAATTTAAGAGCATTGGAAGAAAAAGGCATCCTTATCCGGACGGTTTACGCACAAATTCCACCAAAAGTGGAATACACGCTCACAAATTTGGGTTATAATTTAAAGCCTGTTCTAGATTCTATGCGCGCTTGGGCGGAAGAATATTATAATCAGAATGTAAAGTCTCTTTTACCTGATATGGCTTAGAAAATTTTAAAATAACTCCGAAAAATCACTATTTTAGCGGAGTTATTTTTTTACCATCGTTATTTGAAAAATAAAGTAAGACCATTTCCGTAACTTGATGTACAATACAGCGATGCTGCTCTCGGAGAGATAGGTAAAGAATCTGCACAAGCATAGTAAGAATAATTTGAAGAAACTGCTCCTGTTCCCTTACACCCTGAAGTAATATTAAACATACCATGAGATAAAACGTCAACTATATCTAATCCAACAATCCCGCTCGAATCTGTTGTTCCCCAATCTGCTATTGCCAACGCAACACAAGCTTCTTTTGGAAGCCCGCTAAACATAATTCCAAAACTTTCATTGTCATACCAATGATATTGTATTTCCACATCACCCCCAAAAGCATTAGTAATTGACGAACCATTTATACTCAGATCATCTGGAATAACACCCATCTGTATTGCCGAACTTGTATCTAGCCCATTATAATTTTTTTGTTGCGCATAGAGCGTGCGAATATTTGTCACAATTTCTGTAATTTGCTGAGCGATCTTGTTGATTTTAAACTTCATCATCGCTTTAGAATATCCGGCAATACCCCCAACAGACAGCACACCGATAATGGCGAGTACACCCAGCATTTCGATCATGGAACGACCGGATTGATTAAATTTCATAACAACTTCCTTTCATTTTCTGTTAACAATAAAAAAAGCCGCCTAAGAAAGCGACCGGAAGTTGACAACTGCTGAACATAATGCAGTGTAGCATATTAGCACATAGCATATTTTGCTACCTTCCGATCCTTGGACCAGAAGGTATGCTTATTTAGCGTCTTTGCATAAAGACGTATGTTCAAGAGGTTGTCACACCCCAGACAAACTATTGTTTATCCGCTTAAATATTAGACAAAGGCAGAATAAAAGTAAAGGGAAAAAATAGAAAATCCCCATTCATCAGAATAGGGATTTTTATCATTTTAGCAAATAACGTTAATTATTTTGCTGCAACAAAACTAACTTTGCCGCCGGCTTTTTCAACAGCTTCAACAGCTGATTTAGAAGCAGAGTCAACCGTAATGTTAATGCTGCTGGTAACTGCACCGCGAGCAAGCAAGCGAATGCCGTCCAGTTGTTTAGAAACAACATTAGAGTTCAACAAAGATTCGATGTTGATGTTTTTAGCGTCCAATTTGCCAGCGTCAATAGCCTTTTGAATAGTATCCAAATTTACAACGGCAAATGTCTTTGCAAACGGATTCTTAAAGCCATGCTTAGGCAACTGACGGTATAAAGGCATTTGACCGCCTTCAAAACCACATTTGGCACCACCGGAACGAGCTTTTTGACCTTTGTGGCCTAAACCGCAGGTTTTACCTTTACCGGAACCGATACCACGACCAACGCGTTTACGATTTTTTGTCGCACCTTCGTTATCTTTTAATTCATTCAGTTTCATTTTTTTTACCCTATAGTTAATACCTAGTTCAAGCAGAATAACTTTCAGAGTTTGCTGGAAGAGCAAATCACCCTCCCAGCGCACACTTTATTCCTCTACTTTCACCAAGTGAGCCACTTTTTTAATAAGACCGCGAATAGCTGGAGTATCTTCTACTTCAACTGTGCGACCAGTTTTGGTCAATCCCAAACTTTTCAAGTGAGTTTCTTGAATAGCTGGACGGCCGATTGTGCTACCTGTTCTGGTAACTTTGATAGTTTTTTTAGTAGCCATAGATTATGCCTCCTCTTTAACTTCTTTACCAGCGGTGTTTTCACGGCGGCTAACGATATCGCCAACTTTTTTGCCGCGTTTTGTGGCAACCATTCTTGGAGAATTGATTGCTTGCAAAGCAGCAAATGTAGCTTTAATCATATTGTAAGGGTTGTTAGATCCCAATGATTTAGCAACAACATCTTGTACGCCCAAAACTTCAAACACGGCACGCATAGGACCACCGGCAATCACACCAGTACCGGCTGGAGCTGTTCTCAAAACAACTTTTCCGGCGCCAAAGCGGCCAGCAACATCGTGGTGCAAAGTTCTGCCTTCACGAAGCGGAATGCGAATCATATTCTTTTTGGCTTCATTTGTTGCTTTAACAATTGCTTCAGGAACCTCAGCAGCTTTACCAGAACCAAATCCAATACGGCCTTTTTGGTCACCGACAACGACAACAGCAGCAAATGACATTGTGCGGCCGCCTTTAACTGTTTTAGCAACACGATTTACATGAACCAGTTTTTCAACCAATTCATCTTTTACTTCTTTTTTAGAATTATGACGATCTGTAGATTGTACCATCTTTCTCTCCTAGAATTTCAGACCAGCTTCGCGAGCAGCATCGGCCAAAGCTTTTACACGACCGTGATAGATATAACCGCCGCGGTCAAAAACCACTTCAGAAATACCAGATTTTGATGCTCTTTCAGCAATTAATTTACCAATGAAGCCAGCAGCTTCAACCGTAGAAGATTTTTTGATGTTAGCTCTAACTTCTTTATCCAAAGTAGAGGCGGAAGCAACTGTCGAGCCTTTTACATCGTCAATAATTTGTGCATAGATATGCTTACCGCTACGAAAAACAGACAGTCTTAATTTGCCGTTCGCAGCTGCTTTAATAGCAGATCTAACACGAGCCTTTCTTCTCTCAAACAAATTTCTTGGTGTATTCATAGAATTATTCCTTATTTCTTCTTACCTTCTTTACGACGAACAGCTTCGCCTGCATACTTCACGCCTTTTCCTTTATAAGGTTCAGGTTTTCTGTATTTACGCAATTCAGCGGCAACTTGGCCAACCAACTGTTTGTCAGCACCAAAGATTTTAATTTGTGTCGGAGACTCGCAAGTGATTTTTACACCTTCTGGTGCAGGGAAAACCACATCATGCGAAAAGCCTAAAGACAAAACTAAATTTTTGCCTTCAACACGGGCTTTATAACCCACGCCGACTAATTCCATATCTTTAGTAAAACCTTCGCTTACACCTTTCACAATAGATTGGATTTGAGCGCGGGTTGTACCCCACAATGCTCTGGCGGTTAAGCTCAAAGAATGTGGTGTGACAACAACTTTACCGTCTTCCAGCTTTGCTGAAATATGGCTGTCGTCAAAGGCAAAATGAAGTTCGCCTAATTTACCTTTTGCAGTTACAACGTTGTTATTGATGGTTAATTCTACGCCAGCAGGAACAACAACAGGATATTTACCAACTCTTGACATTCCATTTTCTCCTTAGAATACTTGGCACAAAACTTCACCGCCAACGTTTGCCTTGCGCGCTTCATTATCACTCATAACACCCATCGGTGTAGAAATGATGGAAATACCAAGGCCGTTGTAAACTCTAGGCAGGTCTTTAACGCTTGAGTAAACGCGACGACCCGGTGTAGATACACGGTAAATTTCAGTAATAACTGCACTACCTTCGTAGTACTTTAATTGAATACGAAGTTCATCAATACCAGGGCGTACGTTGGTCTTTTCATAACCAGCAATATAGCCTTCTCTTTTCAAAACTTCTAACACATTTTCACGCAAGCGAGAAGCAGGTGATACAACATCACTCTTCTTAGCTCTTTGTGCGTTTTTAATGCGTGCGAGCATATCGCCCAAAGGATCACTCATAGACATGATATCATTCTCCCTTCTTACCAGCTTGATTTTACTAAACCAGGAATTTTACCAAAACCGGCCAAATCTCTCAATTCAACACGGCTCAGGCCAAATTTTCTGTAATAACTACGTGAACGTCCTGTAATTTTGCAACGATTTCTAATACGGCATCTTGCAGAATTCTTAGGAAACTTTTGCAAAGCAAATTGAGCTTGCATTCTCTCTTCTGGAGAAGCGTTTTTATCCATTGCAATTGCTTTTTGTTTTTGACGGCGATTAGCATACTTCTCTGCCATCTTTACTCTTTTCAAGTTTCTGTAAACTGAACTTGTTTTTGACATAGTAAAATCTCCGCTTATTTCTTGTAAGGCAGGTTGAATGAAGTCAGCAAAAATTTAGCTTCTTCATCTGTCTTAGCTGTTGTGCAAATAACAACATCCAATCCTCTAACTTCATCAACTTTTTCATAGTTGATTTCAGGGAAGATTATCTGTTCTTTAATACCGAAAGCGAAGTTACCTTTGCCATCAAAGTTTTTGCCGTTAATTCCATGAAAGTCTCTAATACGAGGCAAAGCCATGTTAATTAGTCTTTCCAAGAATTCGTACATTCTGTCAGAACGCAAAGTTACTTTGCAACCAATTGGCATACCTTCGCGCAATTTGAAGGTAGCGATTGATTTGCGAGCCTTAGTCATAACTGGTTGTTGACCAGCGATTAAAGCCAATTCTTCCATAGCGGTCGTTACTTTTTTCTTATCGGTAACGGCATCGCCGATACCCATATTCAAAACGATTTTCGTCAGCTTCGGAATCTCGTGTGGGTTCTTGTAACCGAATTTTTCCACAAGAGATTTCTTTATGACGTCGTTATATAATGTTTCAAAATTTGTCATAAAATTTTCCCCTATTAATCGATTACGTCACCGGATTTACGTGCAAAACGTACTTTTTTGCCATCAACTACTTTGTAGCCAACTTTTGTTGCTTTGCCATCTTTAGCAATGGCAACGTTAGATACGTTAATGGCAGCCTCTTTAGTTACAATTCCGCCAGGATTGGTCTGAGATGGTTTAGTGTGGCGTTTTACCAAATTTACACCTTCAACAATGACCTTATTTTCCTTTGGCATTGCTTGTTTTACGACGCCGATTTTGCCTTTATCGTCACCCGACAAAACAATTACAGTATCGTTCTTCTTAATTTTCATTTTAGGCATACTACAATACCTCCGGTGCTAATGAAATGATTTTCATAAATTTTTTAGCGCGCAACTCTCTGGTTACAGGGCCAAAGATACGTGTACCAATTGGTTCACCGTCTTTGTTAATCAAAACAGCTGCGTTGCTGTCAAAGCGGATAACACTACCGTCTTTGCGGCGGATGTCACTGGCTGTTCTCACGATAACAGCTTTATGAACATCACCTTTTTTAACGTGCCCTTTCGGTAAAGCATCTTGTATAGCAACAACGATAACATCACCGACAGAAGCAGTCATTCTCTTGGAACCACCAAGAACCTTTATGCACTGCACCTGGCGTGCTCCAGAATTATCAGCAACATCTAGGTTGGTTTGCATTTGTATCATTTTTTTATTCCTTCATTACTAGGCGTTATCAGAAATGACAGTCCAAGATTTGTTTTTAGAGATAGGGCGGCATTCTTGAATAGACACTCTATCGCCAACCTTGCACTGATTGTTTTCATCGTGAGCAGCAAATTTTTTACTTTTCTTCACGAATTTTTTGTAAACAGGATGCATCACTTGGCGTTCAACACTAACAACTACTGTTTTATCCTGTTTATCACTTACAACAACACCTTGAAGAATTCTTTTAGGCATATTCTTTCTCCTAACTATTCTTCTTGCGCTCAGCAAGGAGCGTGTTGATTTTTGCTACTTCACGGCGAACTTTCTTCATATTAGAAGTGTTTTGCAGCTGGCCGGTTGATTGTTGAATTCTCAAATTGAATTGCTCTTTTTTATTGGCAATTAATTTTTCTTCCAACTGATCATTAGTCATAGCGCGTAAATCTTTTGTTTTAACCATTATGCTTCTCCTTCAATGGCATCAGAGTTCAAACGTTTTACGAATTTGCTCTTTACCGGCAATTTTGCAGCACCCAATGCAAATGCTTTGCGAGCAACTTCTTCAGGTACGCCGCCGATTTCAAACATAATACGGCCTGGTTTAACTCTTGCTACCCAAAATTCAATAGCACCTTTACCTTTACCCATACGAACTTCAGCAGGTTTATCAGATACTGGAACGTCTGGGAAAATTCTAATCCATACTCTTCCAGCTCTTTTCATTTCACGAGTAATAGCGCGACGTGCAGCTTCAATCTGACGAGCAGTTACGCGTTCAGGAGTAAGAGCTTTCAATCCATATGAACCGAAACTTAATTCTGATCCACCTTTAGCCAAACCGTGAATACGGCCTTTATGCTGTTTGTGGAACTTTAAACGTTTTGGACTTAACATGTTATTCTAACCTCTCGTTATTATTTTTGTTCAGCCAACTTTTTATCTTGCGCCATTGGATCGTGGCTCATGATTTCGCCTTTATAAATCCAAACTTTTACGCCGCAAGCACCATAAGTGGTATGAGCCGTAGAGGTTGCATAATCAATGTCCGCACGAAGTGTGTGCAAAGGCACGCGACCTTCACGATAGTGTTCTGTTCTGGCGATCTCAGCACCACCCAAACGACCACTACAAGAAACTTTGATACCTTCTGCACCCAAACGAAGAGCAGACTGCATAACTCTTTTCATTGCACGACGGAATGAAACACGACGTTCCAATTGTTGCGCAACAGAATCAGCAACCAATTTCGCATCAAGCTCAGGTTTTCTAACTTCAACGATGTTCAATTGAACTTCAGAATCTGTCAATTTTTGAATATCTTTTCTCAAATTCTCAATATCCTGACCTTTTTTGCCAATAACAACACCTGGTCTAGCTGAATGAATTGTAACTCTTGCTTTTTTAGCCGGACGTTCAATCACAATACGGCTAATACCGGCTTGAGCTAATTTTTCACCCAAGAATTTTTGAATTTTCAGATCTTCGTGGAGATAGTCAGTAAACTTGTCATCAGCATACCAACGAGAGTCCCAAGTGCGGTTAACGCCCAAACGAAGACTTGTAGGATTTACTTTCTGTCCCATCTGCTTACTCCCCACGCTCTGCAACAACAACGGTCATGCTTGAGAATGGCTTCAAGATTCTTGCGCCTCTACCGCGACCGCGTGCACTCATACGTTTCATTACAATACCTTTACC
>JBNMLT010000033.1:0-9003 GCA_050874965.1 Alphaproteobacteria bacterium | reverse complement strand
TTATGAGTTCGGCATTATACGGAACTAGAGAACGTTTCCGCGCCGTGCTAATGACGGCTTGCACCTTTATTTTGGGTGTGGCTCCGTTGGTATGGGCAACCGGTGCGTCTGCCGGAAGCCGTGTAGCCGTGGGTGTGCCCGTGTTTACAGGCATGGTTGTCGGTACTCTTGCCGGATTAATTTTTATTCCGTTGATGTATATTTTAATACAGACAATTACGGATTATAAGAAGAAAGGTAAAAATGCAAAATCCACGGATTAACGCAGCACGAATACTGCAATCAATTCTGGAAGAAAAAATCTTTTTCGGAGAGCTAAAAAAGCAACTCTCCGAAAAGGATTTGCCTTTTATTAATATGCTTGTTCTAACCACTTTGCGATATTATGAAACATTGCAAGTGGTTTTGACATCTTTTTTAAGTAAAAAAATTCCCAACAAACATCGATTTGCCAACTATTTGTTGATTTTAGCCATAACAGAATTGCTTTTTATGCAAACCGCCCCGTATGCCGTGATAAATGAAACTGTTGCCAATATTCGGAAAACAACGGATAGATTTTTAGGTGGAATGGCTAATGCCATTTTGCGTAAAGTTTTAGCACAAAAAAATGAATTGCTGCATAAGATTGAAAAATCAAACAGTATACCCCAAAATTTTTTACCGATTTTGCATGGTTATAGCGAAAATGAAATAAAACAGATTGCGCAAAGCATTATAAAAATGCCACCGCTTGACATAACCGTTAAACAAAATCCTCAAGAATGGGCACAAAAACTTAAGGGCACACTTTTGCCGAATGGTTCTATTCGTTTATTTAACATCTCCAAAATACAAAATCTTATCGGTTATACTGAAGGAGAATGGTGGGTACAAGATGTGGCGGCCAGTTTACCGGTGCAAATTTTAGGAACAGATTTACATGGGAAAAAAGTTTTGGATTTATGCGCCGCGCCTGGGGGAAAAACGGCTCAATTAGCTGCCAGAGGCGCCGACATCACAGCTGTGGACATTTCAACAGATCGCTTGAATACTCTTCAAAAAAATATGCATCGTCTGGGCTATGCAAATATAAAAACTATTGCGATTAACGCATTAGATTTTTTAAAAAACACAAAAGAAAAATTTGATATTATTTTATTAGACGCTCCTTGTTCCGCAACAGGAACTTTTCGTCGCCATCCAGAAGTTTTGCAAATTAAAACAATTGAGGACGTCACCCAACAAGCCCTACTGCAATCTCAACTTTTAAATTTATGCCACCTAGCGTTAAAAAAAGGCGGAATACTGGTTTACAGCACCTGTTCTATATCTAAAGATGAGGGCGAAAATCAAATTTCTTCTTTTTTAAAAAACTCGCCTCACTTTGAAATAGTTCCGATTTCTGAAAAAGAAATTTCGACAATAAAATCTTGGAAGCCGTCTTTGATTTCTGAAAACGGCACAATTCGCACGCTTCCTTTTTATATGACTTCACTTGGCGGAATGGATTCTTTCTTTATTTGCAAATTGAAAAGAATAATTTAACAAATTAGGTTTATACTAACTTAAATTTTAAGGAGAAAATCTATGTTTAGTTTAGATATACTGGCTTTCATATCTTTTATTTTGCTTGGCTTTATCGCAATGCTTTCTATTTATACGCCTATTGCCAACAAATATATGCAAACCCTGCAAATAAAACCATTTATGCTGCCTTTTACTTATATTTTGATATTTTACACTATAGGCACTTTTATTAATTATTTTGGATTTGAAAACACAGATTTTGTCTCTTCTCTCACTTTATCCAGAGCATTTATGCCTTTATTGTTTGCGCTCATAATATTTATTTCCTCCATGATATGTTCCAATATAACGTTTTCTTTCATTATTATCGCTTGCGTTACCGGAACAGTGTTTCTACAGCCTATCAGCGACGGATTTCCATTTTCAGATTATCCTTTATGGGCCATAAGATTAGCGCTTATTGTATTATTCTCTATTTTTTGTATTTTCTATGGTATCTTAAATTATATTCCTCAAGTTATGATTGTTTATTCAAGCATCATTTTATTGGGAATATCTTTACTTTCCGGTTTGTATGCCGCTCCGATTTATTTAGCCCTATCATCAGCCTTATTGCTTGGTTCATTAGGTGGATATTTGGGAATAAACCTTAACTTTGTAAAAATTCCATTTGACAATGGTTCTTGTTGCGCGCTAGCCTACCTTATCTCCAGTATTATTCTTTTGGATACCAATGAATACAGTTTTTCATCTTGTTTAATTTTTACGAGTGTTTTCTGGTGTGAACTTTTGACAGCTTTGTGGAGAAAGTTTGTCATCACTAAATCCGGTTCTCTAACTGAAAACACTTTTTATACCCTTGCCGCGCAAAAATATAGCATGCAAATTCTATTGACCAATGTTGCCAAAATATGTTCCATCGGCATTTTTCTGGGATGGTTTCAGCTTTTTGCCATTAATCAGCATTCTTTAATTTTGGTCAGTTTAGCCATCACTTTTTGGTTTAACTATAGCTTTCTTCACCCTACCGGAAAACAAAGTCTTAAAAAAGCCAATCAAGAATTTATTGCAAATTTGAAAGAAAGTGTTAACGACGTAAAATCGGTTTTCAATCCTACTCAAAATGAAACCAAGGCTGTTGTTTCACCCAAAAAATCTGGTAAACCACGCAAAACTCAAGCCCCAAAAGTCAAAAAGGATAAATAATCCATGTCTTTTTCGACAAACTTTTTAAATATTCGTAATTTAATTCCCTCAAAAGAAAAAAATGACAGAGCATTATTCCGTGTTACTGTTGTTGCTTTTGAAGATAAATGTAATTTAAATTGCGGTCTGCGTTTTGCCGAATTGTTAAAACGCAACAAATTATTTGATGTCACTTTTTTCAATGAGCCCTTTGTGAAAAGTTTTTTAAATTTACAAAGTCGAAATTTTTTTGATCTTATAGACAAAGGAAATAAAATTCTTCATTCCACCCAAGCCGATATAGTTATTTGGGGATATGAGGAAGAAGGTAAAATCCGTTTAAATTTTCAATTGGAAAATCAGTATATTATCCCAAATAATCTATCATTTTCACTTTTGGATAGTTTATTTATCCCGCTCAATTATTTGACAGATACCTCTAATTTTTCAGAATCTCTTTTATGGTTGATTTACGCAATTATTGTCGCGGCCATAACACCAGCCACAAATGAACAAAAAAAACAACAACCGCAAATTTTGAAAAACATTATATCCTTGCTATCCGCCGACCATACACCAAAAGATATTTCAAAGGAATTTATGCCTTATATTATGAATATGCTGGGTAAAATTTATTTAAGCAATGCTCGAACCGATCTGACGGTTCGAGATATTGACATTATTCAAAATCTTTTTGAGGTTGCGCTTAAAAGTAAACAATCCATGCGTTTGCCTATATATTATGGTTGTATCTATAATAACCTTGGCCAACTGTATGAAACAGCCTTTCGAAAAAATAAATATGACACAGTAAAATATTTAAAATTAGCCTTAAAAAATTATCAAACCGCTCAAAAAAATTTAAATCGTAATTATCCTTATGACTATGGACTAATCGCCTATCATTTAGCTACGCTTTACTTTGAATATTGGAAATACACCGCTGATTTGCAAGCCTTGCGCGATGCGGTTTCACAATTAAGAGAAGCGGAAAAAGTTTATTCTCTCGCTCAATTTCCGTTTTCTTGGTGTCAAATTGAAGGGCTTTTAGGCAGCTATTTAACAGCGCTGGGCATGCAAACGCAAAGCAATGATTTGATGCAACTTGCCATAGAAGCCTATAAAAACCAACAAAAAATATACACCCAAAACCAAGAACCTGTGAATTGGTCTTTTGTTCAGGAACATATCGGAAATATTTATTATTTACTTGGCAAACAAAATGACGACGATACTTTTATGAAAGAAGCGCGAAACTACTTTAATTCGGCTCTTGAAATATATACAGAACTGAATCTAAAATCTAATATAAAAAGCCTCAATCGTTCATTGCTCAAAATCAAAAACTACATTGATTGACTTGAATTTTATTGAAAAATAAATATTTCCTTTATTGGAAAGGAGATACTTATTATGACACACTGTATAGAACAAGATAGTTTAACCCGGCGCCGTTCGATTTATGCCTTGGGACACACAAGAGTTGTTACGGATTTTTGTTTGGAAGACACCTTAAAAGACTGCCTAAAAAATTGTCCAACCCCATTTAACGCGCAATCTTCACGGCTGGTTTTGTTACTGAATCACAAACATATTGATTTTTGGAACTTAGTCCTAAAAAAAGTTTTAGAGACCGCGCCCATTGGCAAAAAAGACAGTGTTACGCAAAAAATAAATTCATTTGCCGAAGCCTATGGCACAATTTTATTTTTTGAAGACTTGGATGTCTTAGCGCAGTTGCAAAAAGATTTTCCGCTTTATCGGGAAAATATGCATGATTGGACTTTTGAAGCTAATGGCATGCTGCAATATATGATATGGCAAGCGCTTGCCGAAAATGAAATCGGCGCTTCGTTGCAACATTATAATGAGTTGATAGAAAAGGATATAAAGAAACTTTTAAATTTACCCGAAAATTGGAAAATTTTGGCGCAAATGCCTTTCGGTAGTATTGAAAAAACACCGACAGAAAAAACATTTCTCCCTATAGAGAAACGTTTTAGCGTTTTTAAATAATTATTTATGATTTAAATTTAGCCCGATTTGATTAGAAAATTCAGCCATGCCTTTTGTTATAAGCACGCCAATTAACTCGGCAACAATATCAATATTATTTTCCAGACTCACTTTATCCGCTTTTGAAAAACCGGAAAGAACGTGGCTAACAATGCTATCCGCGTCACGATTTTGCGGATGACCAATGCCAATACGGATACGATTATAATTCGGAGTAACGCATGAATCTATGCTCTTTAGGCCATTATGTCCACCAGCTCCGCCACCGATTTTTGCCTTAATTTTATCAATTGGCAAATCCATATCATCATGAATAACAATAATATTTTGAGGCGGAATTTTATAAAAATTAGCCGCTTTGACAACACTATTTCCAGAAAGATTCATAAATGTTTGAGGTTTTAACAGACAGACTTTTTCGCCTTCAATATTTCCTTCGGCAACCAAACCATCAAACTTGCCACGAAACGCTGAAAAATTATAGCGGCGATGAATTTCATCAGCCGCCATAAATCCAACATTATGGCGGGTAGCCGCATATTCCGTTCCCGGATTGCCTAAACCAACCACCAAAAACATCGTCACCTCTTATTTACGCATAAAGTCAACGTGAATAGGCTTGTCAGAAACCGGATGAAATTGAACATCTTGGCAAACAGTTTTAACTTTTTTGCCTTCAACATCAACAACAATTTCAGATTTGTAGAAATCTCTCAAATCAAGGGCTTTTTCCAATTCAACAGGATCAAGGCTGATTAAAACAGCATCTTTTTTTCCACCATAAATAACGGCAGGAACGCGCCCCTCACGACGACATGCACGAGCTGCCCCCTTACCTGCTTTTTCACGCTTTTTTGCATTAAAAGTAACTTCTGTCATTTTTTTATCCTTTATATTTAATATCAAAGTTTACACTAACGGCCTCCAGGGGTGCCGCCAGTAACGATTTTGTACAACAAAAACGCCAAAGGTTCAAGTATTTTTAATAAAATTTTATGATTTTTTTGCTATATTTTCGCTCATGTTTATTAACGGAGGTTTTTATGTTATACATTTTAGCTGGATTTATTTTTGGCTGTTTCATTTCCTATTTGGCCCGACGCCTTGGCAAGCTTATGCCGGCAACAATGGGATATATTTTGCTCAAAATTTTTATTCCGCAGCATTACATGCCTTGGCGCAAGCTCAAAAATGATTTTGAATACATGCAGCTATTTCAGCGCTATATCATGCGCAGTTTAGGCTGGGGTGTTTTTTGCGCCGCAGTTACTTATTTGGTTGTAGTAAATTTTGACCAATATTACACAAATTGGTACGTGGCTTTTGTTTGGATTATGTTATTGCTTGTGGAAATAGACAAGCGTTTTATGCTACTGCCAGACATTCTGACTTTGCCGCTACTTATCTTGGGTTTTGGTTATGCCGCGTCAAACGGTGTTTGGTTGGACACGGTCGATCCGCAATTAATCAGCAACGCGCAAAACAGCTTTATGGGGGCTTGCGCCGGCTATTTAATGCCCGTTGTTGCCAGCATGTTTTTAGTTTGGAAATATCCGGATGCTTTTGGAGGTGGTGATATAAAACTTTTAGCCGCTATCGGCGCTTGGGTGGGGTTAGAACCAATTTCATACATTTTGCTGGGATCTTGCATTTTGTTTGCTTTGGGCTGTCTGATAAAAAAGCAGAGAGTTGGCCCGTTTGGTCCATCTATTGTTTATGCGACCCTGCTGATTTGTATCTTTTTATTTGGCATTTAATAAAAAAATATTATTGACTTCTTGACATCGCTTTTTACAAACACTAACTAAACAAGTAGTTGAATGAAACTATTTGTTTAGGAGTATTAAAATGAACATCAAACCATTACACGACAAAGTTTTGATTAAGCGTGTTGATGAAGAAACAAAAACAGCCGGCGGTATCATCATTCCAGATACAGCTAAAGAAAAACCATCTGAAGGCGTTGTTGAAGCCGTTGGAAACGGACGTGTTGCTCCGGACGGCAAAGTTATCGCTTTGTCTGTTAAAGCAGGAGATCGTGTTTTGTTTGGCAAGTGGGCCGGCACAGAAATTAAAGTTAACGGCGAATCTCGCTTGATTGTTAACGAATCTGATATTTTGGCAATTATAGAATAATCTGCGAAAGGTGAATTAAAATGGCTGCAAAAGACATTAAATTTGGAACTGACGCCCGCAGCAAAATGCTGAAAGGCGTGGAAACATTGGCAAAAACAGTTAAAGTAACGTTGGGTCCTAAAGGTCGCAATGTTATGTTGGATAAATCATACGGCGCGCCAAAATTAACAAAAGACGGCGTTTCCGTGGCCAAAGAAGTTGTTTTAGCTGACAAATTTGAAAACATGGGCGCTCAACTGATTAAAGAAGTTGCGCAAAAAACAGCGGATAAAGCTGGTGACGGTACCACAACAGCAACTGTTTTGGCCGAAGCCATTATTCGTGAAGGTTGCAAAGCTGTTGCAGCCGGAATGAATCCAATGGATGTAAAACGTGGTATTGATTTGGCTGTTGACGCTGTTGTAAAAGATGTAAAATCTCGTTCTAAAGCTGTTCAATCATCAAGCGAAATTGCGCAAGTTGGCACAATTTCGGCCAATGGTGATACCACTATTGGTGAATATTTGGCAAAAGCCATGGAAAAAGTTGGCAATGAAGGTGTTATTACCGTAGAAGACGCAAAAGGGTTGGAAACTGAGCTTGACGTTGTAGAAGGTATGCAATTTGACCGTGGTTATTTGTCTCCGTATTTTGTTACAAATCCGGAAAAAATGAACTGCGAATATGACAATCCGTATATTTTGTTGTATGATAAAAAAATTTCAAACTTACAGCCAATGATTTCTATTTTGGAAGCCATTGTTCAATCCGGTCGCGCCTTGATTATCGTGGCCGAGGATATTGAAGGCGAAGCGTTGGCCACTTTGGTTGTCAACAGAATCCGTGGCGGTCTGAAGGTTTGCGCCGTGAAAGCCCCTGGTTTTGGCGACAGACGCAAAGCCATGTTGCAGGATATGGCTATTTTAACCGGTGGTCAGGTAATTTCTGATGAATTGGGCATGAAGATTGAAAATGTTACTTTGGATATGCTTGGCACCGCAAAACGTGTAGAAATCACCAAAGATGACACCACAATCATTGACGGCGCCGGAGATAAAGAAGCCATTGCCGGTAGAACAGCGCAAATTCGTCAAGAAATTAGTCAGACAACATCCGACTATGATCGTGAAAAATTGCAAGAACGCTTGGGTAAACTTTCTGGCGGTGTGGCGGTTATCAAAGTCGGCGGCGCTTCCGAAGTCGAAGTTAAAGAAAAGAAAGACCGTATTGATGACGCTTTGCACGCAACCCGCGCCGCTGTTAAAGAAGGTATTGTTGCCGGCGGTGGAACAGCTTTGTTGTATGCCACAAAGGCTTTGACTGATTTGAAGACAGATAATCAAGACCAAAATGTTGGTATTGACATCATTCGTCGCGCTTTGCAAGCTCCGTTGCGTCAAATTGCCGAAAATGCCGGTGTTGATGGCGCAGTTGTGGCTGGCAAATTATTGGAAAGCAAAGACTACAACTATGGTTATAACGCCGCTGCCGGTGAATATACCGACATGATTAAATCCGGTATTGTTGACCCGACAATGGTGGTTAGAACCGCTTTGCAAGATGCCGCTTCCGTTGGCGGATTGTTAATCACAACCGAAGCTATGGTAACCGAAATTCCAGAGAAAGAATGCCATTGCGGTGACGCTGCCGCCGCTGCCGGTGGCATGGGCGGAATGTACTAAATCTTCATTTCCCCTAAATCCCGTTTTAGAATCTCTAAAGCGGGATTTTTTTATATTAAAAAGAATAGTCGAAAGACATTTTATTATTGACATAAAACTTATTTGCTTATATTTAGTTTATTATTATGAATAGATTTTTTTATGTAACACAATGAATACGATTACAAAATTTTTGAACTGGTTGTTTCCCATAATTTTTAAATACAAATGCAAATTTTATTTTTTCAATAAGCATTTTTGCATATTGTTTGTGGGATTTTATGTGTTTTTTATTTACAAACGATATCCGGATAAAAGTCGGATAAATATTTTTGACACCGAAATATAAACAGATTCACTTTAATAAACATAAAAGAAGAAACGTCCAAGTTAGGAGCAAGGACGTTTCGGAGAAAAACCGCCGTCATGAGAGTGAAAACCGGCAGTCTGTGGAAAAATAGGTCAACTTAAACTTTGTGCGTGTCTAAGCTTTGCTGTTTTCCCAAACTCAGTAATA